>JBAUIG010000062.1:0-5173 GCA_049682735.1 Candidatus Macondimonas sp.
CAACGGCTTTCAGCGCCGGCGTCGTGACCACTTGGCACAACTCTATAAACAACAGGCCGAACAGAACCGTCTGATTAGGGAGCAAAAACTGGCCCTGGATTTACGCTCTCGCGAGTTGATGCGAGCAAATGACAGCCTGCGTCAGATTTCGCTGTCGGATGGCCTCACGGGCGTGGCGAATCGCCGCTGTCTCGACGAAACCCTGGGCCGGGAATGGCTCCGGCATGTGCGGAGTATCACCTCGGGCCAACGCAGCAGCGATCCGGCAGAACACATCGGCCTTGCCCTGCTACTGATCGATATCGACGCTTTCAAGGCCTATAACGACCGCTACGGCCATAGCGCCGGCGATGAATGTCTGCGGCAGGTTGCTGATGCCATCCGCCGTGCGACGCTACGCCTGAACGATCTCACGGCGCGGTACGGGGGAGAGGAATTCGTGGTGCTGCTGCCTGACACCGCGATCGAAGGTGCCGAACAGGTGGCTCGACGCATCATTGCGAACATCCAGGCGCTGGATATCGCGCATGATGACTCGCCGGTCGCACCTCGCGTCACGGTGAGCATCGGCATCGCCCACGTGGGCATTGAAACGCAGATGGAGGCGGAAGACCTGTTGAAACTGGCCGACCAGGCGCTCTATCAAGCCAAGAACCAGGGCCGCAACCGTATCATGGTGCACGCCTTGGCCTGACAGGCCTGTTCGCCTTGATCCAAGCCGGGACAAGTTATAGACAGCCGTTAAACAAGCAATTCCCGATCACATCGCTCTGCCGGGGCGCTACAGCGCTAGTGGTACATAAACTGTGGCAGCGCCCGCCAGGGCCAGTGTCGAGTCAACAGAAATTCCCGTTGGCTGCTCAGGGCTGCCGTTTCCTGCCAGCGGGTCACCCCCACATCGGCGTCAAGACCGCCGCGATGGTCTGCCCAAGCCAATCGCCGTACGCTGCACCGCCCTGAACAAGGGTGTCGCGGCCATCGCCCCCCGATCGACACCTGAAACGACAGCATCACATGCTGGCGCACACGCCCGACCTAGTTTCAATCCGCCAACGCCCCGAGCTGGCGCTCCAGCTTCACGGCATCGACGGCGAAACGGCGGATGCCTTCGGCCAGTTTTTCGGTGGCCATGGCATCCTCGTTCAGCAGCCAGCGGAAACGACTTTCGGAAAGCTCGAGGCGGGGCATATCGGCCACCTTCGCGGCCGCCGGATCCAGACGGCGCGGCAACGGCGCCTCGTTGGCCTCCAGTTCGGCCAACAGGCTGGGCGCGATCGTGAGCAGGTCGCAGCCCGCCAGCGCCGTCACCTGCCCCACATGGCGGAAGCTGGCACCCATGATCTCCGTGTCGTGACCGTATTTCTTGAAATAGGTGAAGATGTGGGCCACCGAGCCGACGCCGGGATCGGCCTCGGGCGGATAGCCGTCCAGCCCCTCGTGCTGACGATACCAGTCGGTGATCCGGCCAACGAAGGGGGAAATGAGCTGCGCCCCCGCCTCGGCGCAGGCCACGGCCTGGGCCAGGCAGAACAGCAGGGTCATGTTGCAGCGGATGCCCTCGCGCTCCAGCAGACGCGCAGTCTCGATCCCTTCCCAAGTGCTGGCCAGCTTGATCAGCACACGCTCGCGCTCGATCCCGGCCTCTTCATAGAGCGCAATCAGACGATGCGCCTTGGCGAGGCTCGCCGGCACATCGAAGGACAGTCGCGCGTCCACCTCGGTCGACACCCGTCCCGGCACCAGACGCAGGATCTCCACGCCAAAGTTCACCGCCAGCTTGTCCATGGCCGCATCCAGCCGCTCGGCAGCTGTGCCGCTCTGGGCAGCGCCGAAATGCATCGCATCCGCCACCAGATGCCGGTAGGCATTCTGCCCCGCTGCGGCGAGAATCAGGGAGGGATTGGTGGTCGCGTCGGTGGGCCGATAGCGGCCGATGGCCTCGATGTCGCCGGTATCGGCCACCACCGTGGTGTAGGCGCGCAACTGCTGCAATTGATTCATGGATGCACTCCACAAGCTAAGGGGAAACCCGCCGCCGCTGCGTTCAGGACTCGATCGAATGGGTTCGTTCGGCCGTATCACCGACCATGGGAAGAAAGCACTTCGGCCACGGCTGCGTCGGTTTCGGCGGGCCAACGAAAAAACCGCCTCGCATTGATGGTCGTCTGTTGCCCCAAAAGCGCCGGGTCATCGCCCCGCGCCTGCGCCACAGCGGCAAGCACATGGGGCAGGAAGGCCGGCTCATTCCGTCCATTGCGCGGCCGGGGCCGCAAATCCCGTGGCAACAGGTAAGGGCTATCGGTCTCGATCAGCAGGCGCTCGACAGGGATGTCACGCACCAATTCAAGCAGATGCGCGCCACGGCGCTCATCACAGATCCAGCCGGTGATCCCGACATACAGCCCCAGATCCAGATAAGCGTAGAGCGCGGCGCGATCGCCCGTGAAACAGTGCACCACCGCCTCGCTAAACAGGTCGCGGCACGCTCGGATCATCGGCAAAAACCGCCCGTGGGCGTCCCGTTCATGCAGAAACAAGGGCAGGCCGGTGCGCGCGGCCTGTTCCAGATGCCACTCGAAAACCCGTTCCTGCTCACTGCGGGGCGAGAAATCGCGAAAGAAATCCAAGCCCGTTTCCCCTATCGCCACCACCTCGGGCGCGTCCCACAAGGTGGCCAACTCGGCCAGGGCCGAGGGAGCCTGATGCGTGGCGTGATGGGGGTGTACCCCGGCGGTGGAACGCAACGCGTGAGGGTGCGCCTGGGCCAGCGCCAAAGCCGCGCGGCTGCAGGCAAGCGAACTGCCGGTGACCACCAGTCCCGCCACGCCCGCCGCTTCGGCCCGCGCCAGCACCGCCCCGCAGTCGGCGGCAAAGCTGTCGTGCGTCAGGTTGGCGCCAATGTCGATCAGACCCATCACGCGCGCGCCGCTTGATTTTGCGCCCGTTGTAGCCGGGCGAAATGCAGAGCCACGATCAATGGCACCAGACCGCCCAAGACATACAACGGCAAGACCAGCCAGACGGTCCAGGGATAGGGTGCTGGCTGATGATGGAGATAATGACCCCAGACCATGGCCCCGCCGAGTTGCCAGACGACCGCGCAGGCCAACGCGGCGATGGCCCGCGTGCGCGGCGCTGGCTCAAGCTTAATGCCATGGCGCCCCTGCCAGCGTGACAGGGCCAGCCCCGTGGCCAGCATCGCCACGCCCATGAGGCAGAACACATACGGACCGAAGGCCAGGTTCAGGCGCAGGAAGGTTTGCTCCGGCGCCTCTGGGTTGTAGTAGGCCGTCACCGATTGACCGACGGCATAGGGTGCAATGGCCCGTTCTGCCGCTTCTTGCGGCATGGTAACCCGACGCGAAAATAGCTGGTCGGTACGCAGTACGTCGGTGCCCAAGCTGAACCGATAGGCCACAAACGGCAAAAAGCGCTCTGCCTCAGCGGCGCGCACGCCGCGATCCACCACCTCGGCCGGGACGAGACGAAAACCCTCCACCTGACGGATTTGCAAAAGCAGCCGTTGCGTACCGATAAACAACACAATCACGCCAACCAGGACGCAGATCAACAACAATCGCCGCTGGATCAGGGCGGAAGGCGATTGGGCGGGAGATAATGTCATCGTAGGGCAATTCAACAGCGACGGAAGATGGCAAATTGTCGCATAGATGGCACAAACGCTCTATATTCAAAATATTGCCATCATTGGCATTTTTATATTAAATTGATCAATTAAAGCAAGCGCGCATGAGTACCCGCCCCCCTATGGCCTCGCCCACCAAGCCCGCTACCATTGACACTGAAACCCGGGAGCGGATTCTGCAAACCGCCTTCGAGATGTTCGGTCGCTATGGCTACGACGGCGTTTCGATCGACCAGATCTCCAAGGCCTGCAGCCTCAGCAAGGGCGCGATGTACTGGTATTTCCGCAACAAGGAAGCCCTGTTCGTCGAGTGCGTCAAACGCCTGCGCAAATTGTTCGTCGCCCATATCTACGGTCCCATGGCCGGCGCCGACGCTCCCAAGGAGCAGATGCTGAAATTCTTCCAGGGCATCGAGAGCGTGCTCAACGACTCGGAAAACCTGGAAAGCGTCTCCGGCCTGCTGATTGGCATCGGGCGAGTCGATCGCGACCTGATCAAGGAATTTCGCATCCGCGCGCGCCGCGATGCCGAGCATTTCCTCGCCAACATTCTGGAAAACGGTCGCAAAGAGCATCAATTCCGCTTTGTCGGTGATGCCCTGCCCATCGCCCGTGCCCTGTTCATCGTTCTCGAAGGCTGTCTGGTCCAAGCACGGGCGGATACCGCGGAACAAACCGCCGATGCCGTACACCGTTTTGCGGTGGGATTCTTTCTCGCCTGCGGCACGAGACCGCCCCCCGAGCTGGGCTTTGAGACCTTCAATCCATCGATTCCCGCCCTTTCTTGACAGGTCCCCGGAGCCGTTTCTATAGTCTGGGGCCGGTTTGGCGCTCACCTTGACCTTCGGTCTGCCTGCCCATCGCATAATCACTCATCGGACCCGTCGGGTCCCGTCTGACAGGAAGAGACATGTTCGGCAAGCTGTTCGGCAAGAAAAAGACCGGTCCGCATATGGTTCGCATCGAGGGCGTGGCCAAACCCATTGAATGCGACGAGAAAACCTTTCTGCTCTCGGCCGCCCTGCGCGATGGGATCCCGATTCCCTATAGCTGCCGGGTCGGCGGCTGCGGCACCTGCAAAGTGCAGTTGCTGGAAGGCAAGGTGAAGGAATTCACCGATAAGACCTATCTGCTGAGCCAGGAAGAGCTACGCGCCAACTACATCCTTTCCTGCCAGTGCCAGCCCCGTACCGATGTCCGCTTCCGGGTCGACGGCTTGGATCTCTCCGCCGAAGCCCAGGCCTCGGTGCACAAGCTGGTGACCCGCCAAGGCGTGATCAAGGCGCTGCGGCCGCTGACCCACGACATCCTGGAAATCAGTATCGAAATGGACGGCCCCATGGAATACACCGCCGGCGAATACGCCGACATGCGGGTCCCTGGGGTGCTGGAGGAGTTTCGCTCCTATTCGTTTGCGACTCGCCCCGATCCCCAACGTGCCAATCTCGCGGTGTTTCACATCCGCAAGGTGCCCGGCGGCAGTTTCACCGAATGGCTGCACCAGGCTGATCGCCTCGGGGCGCAGGT
>JBAUIG010000063.1:0-1722 GCA_049682735.1 Candidatus Macondimonas sp.
GCGTAACCCGGCCACCTGCCGGGCGGCGGCGGCATCCATTGCGTCCGCGACAATCTCCAGCGTGTCGCGCAGGCCCTCGAACAGCCGCGCCGGCAGGATCCGGTCATCGGCCAGCGCCAGCAGGCCCGGGCGCAAGGTCAGCAGATGGCCGGCGAGGTTGCCGCTGTCGACGGTCGAGACGTATCTGGGGTTCAACGGCTGCAGAGTCCGCGTGTCGTACCAGTTGTAGAAGTGTCCCCGGTACCGATCGAGGCCATCCAGCGTGCGCAGGGTATTGCCGGTGCGCAGGATCAGTTGCCCGGCGGTGAGGTAGCCGAAGTCGTAGGCGGACAGGTTCGCCAGCAGGGCGAGACCGATGTTGGTCGGCGAGGTGCGGTGCGCGACCGGCTCGGCGCGGTCGTCCTGCACATTGTCGGGCGGCAGCCAGTGGTCCTCCGGGCCGACGAAGGTCTCGAAGAAGGCCCAGGTCCGCCGCGCCAGCGCGCGCAGAAAGCGGGTCTGTTCGGCCGTCAGGACCGCCTCGCGGCGCACCCGCGGGCGGCTGATCCACCAGGCGATGGCCGGTGATGCCAGCCACAGCAGCAGGATCGGCGTTGCCACGATCAGTGCCGCCGGGCGGGTGGCCAGCAGCAGGCTGGCACTCGCCAGCGCGATGGTGGGGGCGACCCACATGGCGCGCACGCTGGCGGCCAGATCGCTGCCGCCCGGCCTCGCCAACTGGCGATCGACCTCGCTGGACGGGTTCCATTCCAGCAACCGTCGGCGCGTGACCAGCATCCGCCACAGCGTGCGGGCGATAGCGTCCAGGCTGAACGCCGCCTCATACGGCAGGCAGGCGAGCTCGAACGCAAGCTGCGTCAGGCGCCGCGACGCCGACTGCCCGATGGCCATCAGATGTTGCCGCCACAGCACCTCGTCAGGCTTGCGACACAGCTCGAGCAGCGTGGCACACAGCGCCGGCAGCAGCAGGATGGCGATCACCGCCAGGCTCCAGAAGCCCGCCGACCCCAGCGTCCAGCCCAGCAACAACAGCAGCGTCAGGGCCGCCGGGACCAGGCTGCGGCGCAGGTTGTCCAGCAGCTTCCACCGCGACAGCGCCGACAGCGGATTGCGCTCCCGTGGCACGCCGGGCGGGCCGGGCACGCGTCTGCGCAACCAGCCCGCCAGTTGCCAATCGCCGCGAATCCAGCGCCGTCGGCGGCTCACATCCAGGCTGTAGCGGGCCGGATAATCCTCATAGAGCTGCACGTCGCTGAGCAGCCCTGAGCGCGCGTAACAGCCCTCCAGCAGGTCATGACTCAGGATCCGGTTGTCCGGAAAGCGCTCGCCCAAGGCCTGCTCGAAGGCGTCGACGTCGTAGATGCCCTTGCCGATGAACGAGCCTTCGCCGAACAGATCCTGATAGGCATCCGAGACGGCGCGTGTGTAAGGATCGATGCCAGCCTCGCCGCTGAACAGCTGCGCATAGCGCGAGCGATTCGCCCCCGGCAGGTTGGCCGCCACGCGCGGTTGCAGGATGCCGTAACCGGCCATCACCCGGCGTTTGGCCGCGTCGTAGCGGGGGCGGTTCAGCGGATGCGCCATGGCGCCGACCAGCTGCCGCGCCGCATCGCGCGGCAATTGGGTGTCCGTGTCCAGGGTGATCACGTAGCGCACGTCGCCCAATACCGCCGTGTCTCCGACGACGAGCGCAAAGCCGTCCTCGGCACCGCCCCAGCTGGC
>JBAUIG010000064.1:0-1555 GCA_049682735.1 Candidatus Macondimonas sp.
GGGCCAAGCGCTGCCGCTGGATCCCTGGGGTGCGGATCTGGAAGGCGTGGTCCGAACCCCGGACGGCCACTTCTGGATGGGCGATGAATATCGCCCCAGCCTGTACGAATTCAATGCCCGAGGCCAGTTGCTGGCCCGTTACATTCCTGCTGGGGCGGCCGCAGCCGGCGCCGGGGGGACCGAAGCCCTGCCCGCCGTCTACAACCAGCGCCGGGAAAATCGCGGATTCGAGGCCATCGCCTATGCGGATGGAAAAATCTACGCTTTTGTGCAAAGCCCGCTCGACAATCCGGATGTGGGCAACGATGCCAACAGCAAAGCCTCACGCAACGTGCGCATCCTGGCATTTGATCTGGCCACCCGCCAGGTTGCCGGTGAATACCTCTATATCCTGGAAGGCGGCAGCAGCGACAAGATCGGTGACGCCGTGGCCATGGGCGATGGGCGGTTTCTGCTGATCGAACGCGATTCGGCAACCGGAACCAGCGCCAAAAAGGCCGTCTATCGCATCGATCTGAATGCGGCGACCGACTTGTCTTCTCTCGATGCTGCAATTGTCGGTCCCGGTGGCAGCCTGGAATCCATGGATGCTGCAGCCCTCCAGACCGCTGGAATCCGCCCCGTGCGCAAGGAACTCTATGTGGATCTGGTCGCGGCAGGGTATACCTTTGCCGACAAGCCCGAGGGCCTCGCTCTGGTCGACGCGCAGACGCTGGCCCTCATTAATGACAACGACTTCGGGCTATCCGGTGGCTTCGATCCGGCAACGGGCAAGCTCATTCCCAATCCGGCGCCACAGGCATCGATTCTGGCCTTGTTGAAGCGCAATCCGGGCGGCCTGGATGCCAGCGACCGCGACAATCGCATCAACATCCGCCCCTGGCCGGTCAAAGGGCTGTATCTGCCTGATGCAATCGCTTCCTATAGCGCTGGAGGACGCACCTATCTGGTCACGGCCAATGAGGGAGATGCCCGGGAGTATGCCGGCTTCGATGAGCAGAAACGCGTGCGAGACCTCACCCTCGACGCCACGGCATTTCCCAATGCCGCTGCCTTGCGTGACAACACCGCCTTGGGCCGCTTGCGGGTCACCCGCACCCTGGGCGATACGGATGGCGATGGCGACTACGACGCCCTCTACGCCTTCGGCGGCCGATCTTTTTCCATCTGGAGCTCGGCTGGCCAACTGGTTTACGACAGCGGCGACGCCATGGAAATGATAACCGCCAGCCGGTTTCCCGCGGAATTCAACAGCAATAGCGATGAAAATGACAGTTTTGACAGCCGCAGCGATGACAAGGGGCCGGAACCCGAAGGTCTGGCTCTGGGCGAAGTGGCGGGGAAACGGTATGTCTTCGTGGGATTGGAGCGCATGGGCGGGATCATGATGTTCGATATCACCTCGCCCTTTGATGTGGCTTTCGCCGGCTATCACAACGATCGCGATTTCGAAGGCGATCCCGAAGTCGACAGCGCCGGGGATCTGGCGCCGGAAGGGGTGCTGTTCATCCCTGCCCAAGACAGTCCGACCCGCCAGCCTCTGCTGGTCGTGACC
>JBAUIG010000065.1:0-5997 GCA_049682735.1 Candidatus Macondimonas sp.
CCACTTTACCGAACTGATTTCCGCTGGCCAGGTGCTCGAATGCCGGCCCCACGGCATCCCAAGGCAGTATCTGGTCGATGACCGGCACCAGCGCCGTGGCATCGACGGCCCGGCCCAGATCCTCCAGCATGCGGCGGCTGCCCACGAACAGGCCCTGCAAGCGCACGCTGCGCATCAACACCCGACGCAAATCGATCTGGCTGGAAACACCGGACAGGACCCCGATGATGGCGATCCGGCCGCCAGGCCGCACCGCCTCGATGGACTGGGCCAGGGTGCCCGCACCGCCCACCTCCACGACATGGTCCACGCCCCGCCCGCCAGTCAATTCATGTACCGCCTTGCCCCAGGCCGGGGTGGTTCCGCTATGGATGCCGGCAAAGGCGCCCAATGCCTTGGCCCGGGCCAATTTTTCCTCACTGCGGGATACCACGATGACCTGGGCGCCATGGGCACGGGCGATCTGCAAGGCAAACAGGGACACGCCACCGGTGCCGATAACCAGCACGGTATCGCCGGACTGGATCCCGCCCTGCGCCACCAGGGCATGCCAGGCGGTGACCCCGGCGCAGGGCAGGCAGGCGGCCTGGGCATCGGTGAGGGAATCCGGGCTGCGCACGAGTCCGGTATCGGGCAGGATCACTTCCTCGGCCAGCATGCCGTCGAGGGGACCGCCCAGGGTGCGCCGCCCGCAACGGCTGTCCACATCCCCGTCCAGCCAATCCTGCGCAAACACGCCCATGACCCGGTCGCCGGGACGCCACGCCGTCACTCCCGCTCCCACGGCCACCACCGTCCCCGCGCCATCCGAGCACGGGATCAGCGGCAAGGCCTGGCGGGGATTGTAGAGGCCCAGGACCATCATGAGGTCGCGATAATTCAGGGATACCGCGCCGACTCGCACCCGAACCTGGCCCGGCCCAGGATCTGCCAGTGACCGCTGCGCCGGGCGCAGGCCATCCAGCCCAAATTTTTCCAGTTGCACCACATGCGTCATGAATCAGCTCCCTCCGCTACCGCAACCCTGTCCGGCCTGCAAGGCCGACCTGTTGAACGATTTTTTTTCATAGAAAAGGCGTGAACAGACGGGCGATCCCATCACGCAATTTGATCGGCAGGGATCGCGCATCCACCTCGGCCAGGCTGCAAGACCGCGCCATCCGTATCCGCGCCGCGACCAGTTCATCCAGTGCCATGGCGAATTTTCCATCATAGCATTCGAGGTTGCCCTCGAAATTCAGGCGCAGACTGCGCGGATCCCAATTGGCCGAGCCCAGGAAGACCCAGGTTTCATCGACCACCATCAGCTTGCTGTGATCGAATGCCCCGGTGCTGAACCACACCCGGCAGCCATGTCCAAGCACCTGCCAGAGCTGGCCCATCATGGCCCAGTGCACAAAAGGCAGGTTATTGTGGGCGGGCAGGAGAATATCAACCTCGACACCGCGCAGTGCTGCCAGATTCAAGGCATTGATCAGGCTGCGATCAGGCAGGAAATAGGGTGTCATGATGCGAATCCGGCGCTTGGCCACACTCAGCGCACCGAGCAAAACCCAGGACAGCTTGTCCAGATCCTCATCCGGTCCATCTGGAACCGTGCGACAAAACACCGCGCCAGCGGGATTTTGCATAGGCGGGAACCAGGATTCGCCATCAAGGTTTTCGCCAGCGGCGAAAGCCCAGTCCTGGGCAAACATCTCCTGAAGTTGCCGCACCACCGGGCCTTCCACGCGAAAATGCAGGTCCTGGGTAAATCGTCGACCACTGTTCTGGCAATGATGAACGCGGAGATTCATGCCACCGGTAAAACCCAGCCGCCCATCACACACCAGCAGCTTGCGGTGGTTGCGCAGATTCAAGCCCACCAACCAACTGGCACGCCGCCCTGGGAAAAAACGGGCCACCGTAATGCCCACGCCTTGTAGCACGGGCACCATGGGTGGCCAGGAATAGCGTTCCCCCGCGGCATCCACCAGCACCCGCACCTGGACCCCCCGGCTACGCGCCCGGGCGAGCGCGTCACAGAAAGCGCGACCGACGCGATCGTTGCCGAAAATATAGGTCGACAGGGTCACGCTGAACCGCGCTTCATCGATCGCGGCCAACATTTCTGGAAAAGCCCCGTCCCCATCCACCAATGTCTGGATAGTGTTCCCGGCAAGCAGCGGCAGATGGGTGACCCGGGTCACCAGTTCGGCCAGTTCGGTCAGATGCGCATTGCCCGGCCCCACTGCCAAACGCAGCGCTGCGGTGTGGCTGCCCGGCAGGGCTTGTCCACGCGGCGGCCAGATGGGTCGATGCAGGCTGCTGGCCCGGCGCCGGATGCGGTTGACGCCGAACAGAAGGTACAACAAGGCACCCAGCACGGGCATGAACCACAACACCACAATCCACAGGGTCGCGGCCCGCGGGTCGCGTTTGACCAAGGCCACATGGCAGGTCAGCGCCAACGCCAGAAGGGTCGCAAACAGGGCCGGAAGGCCGTACCACCATTCCATGGTCTTACAGTACTTCTGTCAGGTGGTTTCTCCAGCGGAAGAACCGGAGAAGGCCCGGACCAGTTCGGTCACCAGAGGCTTCATGAAGAAACTGTCTGTAGGCATCACGTCCACACGGATCCCCTGACGTGCGAGATCATCGGCCGCCACGGGTCCGATGGCCGCCACACAGGTGCGCGCCATGCCCCGAAGCAGCGCGTCGGACAGGCCATGATGCTGGGCCACGTCCCGCAGCCGCCGGTACTGGGGTTGGCTGGTAAAGACGATGGCATCAATGCCGCCCTGTTCCAGGGCATTGATCAGGGCGACAATCTGGTCATCGTCGGTCTTGGGCGCATAGACATAGGGCGCCACCGGCCGGGCCACGGCACCAGCCTCTTGCAACGCCGCCATGAGGGGCAGGTTCGGCTCATCACCATAGAGCTGAACGCCGACCGTCTGGCCCGCAAGCGCCATTCCCTGCAAGGTCTCGATCACCCCCGCCGTAGTGGGCGCAGCTGCGTTCCAGCGCGGATCCAGGCCAAGTTCCTTGAGCACTCGTGCCGGCTTGGGCCCGCGCACTAACATCGGTTGGCGTGCCAACGCTTCCCTAAATTCCTGCGTGAGTCCGGCGCGTTCAGCAAACCCCAGCAAACGGCGCAGCCCCTCGCCGGTCAGCAGAATGGTCAGCGCCGGAGGATCCTGGATGAATTCGCGGAGCCATTGAAGCACTGCCGCCTCATTGGGGTGATCGAGGATCGCCACCATGGGACAACGCCAGATCGTCGCTCCTCTGCGCTCCAACAAGCCCGCCAGCACATCCAGCAGTCGTGTTTCGGGCAATGCAATGGTGCGGGTGGAAAGCGGCAATTCATCGGCCACGGTGCATCCTCAGGGGTAGTACAGGCTCAGGGTTTCCGCCAGACAACAGGGCTTTTCCTGCCCTTCCCGTTCCACACTCAATTGGGTCACCGTCTGGATTGCGCCGGCAATCTCGCGCACACCCTTGAGCGTTATGCGCACGCGGATGCGGCTGCCCACTGGAACAGGGGCAGTGAATCGCAGCTTATTCATGCCGTAGTTCACCCCCATGCGCACGCCATTGATTTGGAGAACCTCATCCACCAACGCGGGTGTCAACGCGATGGTCAGATAGCCATGGGCAATGGGAACCCCATGGGGGGATTCCCGGCTACAGCGCTCGGGGTCGATGTGGATCCACTGGTTGTCCCCTGTGGCCTGTGCAAACTGGTTGATGCGCTCTTGAGTGACCTCCACCCAATTGCTGACCCCGACCTCCTGACCCACCAGCTCTTTCAGTTCGGCGATTCCATTGATCACCCGTTTGGCCATTCTGCCGTTCTCCTTGTGTCATGTACCGTTGGTTGGGGTGGAGCGGTCGGATCGACGCTTGCCATCGCCTTTTGGCACTGCATAGTTGTCATAATTGATGGACTTTAGCGCAGGCAATGGGATGGAGAGAAGTGCGCCGTCAATCCTGTCCGGGCGTCGGCGCAGTGATGGGCGGGAAAGGAACGGGGGGAAAGGCTACCTCAAACCGGTAGCCCCGATCCACGCAATAGCGCAGCCATTTATTCAAAAGGATGTTGATTGCCCAACGTTCAGACATGGGAATCAGTGGCTTGCCACGCCTTGCTTCCGGAACGGGATTTCCAATCGCCTCACACTGCCGGGCATCGTGATACACCCGCAACTGCAGATCCGGGATGGCCTGCGGATCTCCCGCTTCACCGAAGTAGTGCGTCAGGTGATAGGTCGTCGTGAAGCGATCCCGCTGCAGCACAGACAGATACAGCGCGGGCAATGGGGGAAACGATCGGGCCACGGCGCCCCAGGGATAAGGTTCAGTGGTACCCAGCAAGCAGGCCAGTACGGCATGGTTTTGTTCGTATAGCGCCAGAAGACCTGCCAGGCTGGGGCGGGCGTAGCGATCGGCAACGGGAGAAATGGGCAAAAGATTCACGTCATGTCATCCTGGCATAAACGGATATCGATTCGGTGCATTGGCAAAGCTTGTGATAATGTTTTCAGCATTGACGGAAGCTGCTTAGGAGCACTTATGGCGCATGAAGGCTATCATGAATTGGCGGCCAATCTGCGGCCTGAGACCCAGGATCTGCATCGGGCCATCGTTTCGCTAATGGAAGAACTGGAAGCCGTTGATTGGTACCAGCAAAGGATCGATGCCTGTCAGGACCCCGATCTCCAGGCCATCCTGGCGCATAATCGGGATGAAGAGAAGGAACACGCTGCCATGCTGATCGAGTGGCTACGCCGCCGGGATGCCCGCTTCGACAAGGAACTGCGCGATTACCTGTTTACCGATAAACCGCTCGCGACCCTTGAACAAGTACATAAAGAGGAGGATGACGCGGCGGTCTAGTGTGTTCAGGATGAATTCTAAAAAACAATCCACCATTGCATGAGGGATCTTCATAAATGGCCAATCAATTTGATTTGCGGCGCATCGTGTTGCTGGTAACGGGCGTGGTGTTCAGCGGCTTCGGCCTGTTGTGCGTGTTGTACCCGGACCTTTTGACCCGCCTGACAGGGATCGCTTCCCCCACGCTTACCGGCCTGATTGAGCTGCAGGCGGTCTATGGCGGTCTGCAGATTGGTTTTGGCGTACTGTTGCTGGCCTGCGCCATCCAGCCACATTGGTCCGGCGCTGGGATCTGGGTCATTGTGGCCTTGGTGGGTGGCTTGGCGCTGGGTCGCGGCGCGGGAGTCGCCACCTATGGCTGGGAGAGCATCTACACGAGTGTTTCCCTCATCTACGAAGCCCTGACCAGTCTGACCGCCTTGGTGGCCGCATTCTACAATCCTCCCATGAAGCGCAAACCTGAGCCCGTGCCACATGCAATACCTCAGCCGGCCCCCATACAGCAGCCCGTGGCGGCCAATCCAAGCCCTTATCCTCCCATGCCTTGAATCCTGGGGGATTTGATACTTTTTTGTGCCGCGCTGGAGCAGAAATGGCTCATCGGCCGTGCCCTTGGCCGATCTATTCCTAATCCAACAACGCGGCATTGGCTCAACAAATCGTCAAGCTCCGCCTATTTTCCTGGCTCATTGGGGGCACTAATGCTGCGAGCCCATCATGGCTTTGATTGCCTTGCCAATTTAAAGCCACAAATTCCCATAAGCCAGACTGATTGGTGGTCCTTACTGCCGTTTTGGCGTCTCTGCCATTGCAGCGGTCAGCGGCCTGATTGCAATTCGCGGGTCAGCTCGACCACCGCATTGGCGACGAGTTCCGGTGCAGTCAGATGAGCTGAATGCCCGTGACCTTCAAGCATGACGGTTCGGCTATTCGGAAGCTGGCGTTCGAGCCGTCGAATGGCGTCCACGTGGTGCAGAGACGTCTCGGTGCCCAACAGGAGGTGTATGGGAATCGCAATGTGAGCGTAGCGGTGGTCGTCGCCATGTAGCCGTCGCAGCGCCTCGCCCTCCCTCCGCATGGTCCAGATGGCATCGACGCTCGGGGCCAGGCTGGTGA
>JBAUIG010000066.1:0-9076 GCA_049682735.1 Candidatus Macondimonas sp.
CCTATGAGGAGTATGGGGCGAGCATCCTGGCGGTTGAAGAAGTGCCGCCCAGTGATACCGATAAGTACGGGATCGTCCAGATCGGTAAAAAGCCCGGCAAAGTGTGCGAAATCGAAGGCATGGTGGAAAAGCCCAAGCCGGAAGAGGCACCTTCCAATCTGGGTGTGGTGGGACGATACATTCTCACCCCGCGGATTTTTGAGCTGATCCGGAAAGTGCCTCGCGGCGCCGGGGGCGAATATCAGTTGACCGATGCCATTGCGGCATTATTGCCCTACGAGAAAGTGTTTGCCTATCAATTCGATGGTAAGCGCTATGACTGCGGCAGCAAGCTGGGTTATTTGCAGGCCAATGTGGAATATGCGCTGCGCCACCCCGATGTGGGCCAAGAGTTCAGGGCCTATCTGCGCCAGGCGGTGGACGCAGGGCTGCTCGATACCGACTGAGTTGACTACTCCTTGCCGCGGTATACCCGACGCAAGGATAAGGAAAAACAGCGGCTAGACTTGGCGCGCCTGATAGGGCGCGTTGCCCAAATAGGTCGATGGCGTCAGTGTCATTAACCGATCCCGAACATCGTCCGGCAAGGGCAGTTCCGCAATGAAGGCCTGGAGTTGCTCGGGTGTGATGCGTTGCCCGCGCGTCAATTTCTTCAATTGTTCATAAGGCTGGGGAATGCCGTAACGGCGCATGACGGTCTGGATGGCCTCGCCAACCACCTCCCAGTTGGCATCCAGATCGCGCTGCAGGGCAACTGGATCCGCTTCCAGCTTGCTGAGACCACGCAGGATGGATTGGTAGGCAATCAGGCTGTGGGCCACGCCTACGCCGAGGTTGCGCAGCACAGTGGAATCACTCAGATCACGCTGCCAGCGCGAAACCGGCAGCTTTTCAGTGAGATGGCCGAGCAGGGCGTTGGCGATGCCCAGATTACCTTCCGCATTCTCGAAGTCGATGGGGTTGATCTTGTGGGGCATGGTGGATGATCCCACCTCGTTTTCCACCGGCCGCTGGCGAAAATAGCCGACGCTGATGTAGCCCCACACATCCCGGCACATATCCAACAGGATGGTGTTCACGCGCATCAGGCCGGCAAAATATTCCGCCATGTAGTCATGCGGCTCGATCTGGGTGGTGAACGGATTCGATGCCAGCCCCAAGTCATTGACAAAGCGGCTACTGAGGGTCGGCCAATCGGTTTCGGGGTAGGCAATGTAATGGGCATTGAAATTGCCCACCGCGCCATTGAGCTTGCCCCACAGGAGGACATCAGCAAACTGGCGTCGCTGGCGATCCAGTCGATGCACGAAGTTCGCCAATTCCTTGCCCAGCGTGGTGGGCGAGGCGGGTTGACCATGGGTGCGGGCCAACATGGGCAAATCAGCGTAGCGATGTGCCAGTGTGCGCAGGGCTTCGATCAACTGATCCAGTATCGGCAACAGGATCTGATCCCGGGCATCTTTCAGCATCAAGCCATGGCAGAGGTTGTTGATGTCTTCAGACGTGCAGGCGAAGTGAATGAATTCGCTGACGGCCTCCAGTTCCGTATTTCCCGCAATCTGCTCTTTGAGGAAATATTCCACCGCCTTGACGTCGTGGTTGGTGATCTCCTCGATTGATTTCACCCGTTGGGCCTCTTCCAGACCAAAGCGGAAGCTGATGTCTTGCAACCGCTGCTGTGCCCAGTCGCTGAACGGCGGCACTTCGGGAATCGTGGACTCGTAAGACAGCGTCTCTAGCCAACGCACTTCCACCATTACACGGTAACGAATCAAGCCGAACTCACTGAGGATGGTCCTCAGCTCGAAGGTTTTATCGGCGTAGCGGCCATCAATGGGGGAAAGGGCGGTCAGCGCGGTCAGTTCCATAGAATCTCCGGTCCAGGCTCTGGCAAACACCGGACGCGCGGGGAATGACGCATCCAGTGATAAACTCGATCAGGGCGCCATCATACTGCAATCGCCGATAATGCGTTTCAAACCCCGCTTTTTGCCGGATGATGACAGTCAATACGGAGGAATGGCCATGGATCCACGACAATCGGGGACACGCTTCGAGCACGATAGCCTGGGATCGGTTGAGGTACCGGCAGGGGCCTGCTGGGGCGCGCAAACTCAGCGAGCGGTCGAGAACTTCACGATCGGCGGCGGGAAGATGCCACCCGCTTTCATTGAGGCAGTTGCCTTGATCAAGGCCGCTGCGGCGGAAGCCAATGGTCAGCTGGGCCTGTTGTCCTCGGACATGGCGCTCGCCATCGTCCAGGTCAGCGACGCCATTGCCCAGGGAGCATATGCCGACCAGTTTCCGGTGGATGTTTACCAAACCGGCTCCGGTACCAGCACCAACATGAATGTGAACGAGGTAATCGCCCATCTCGCCGGCGCGGCGCTGGGTCGGCCCATCCACCCCAATGATGACGTCAACCTGGCCCAGAGCAGCAATGACGTCATTCCCACTGCGATCCACGTGAGCGCGGTTCTGATGCTGGATCGTGAACTGCTGCCCGCCATCGAGGCGTTGGAACAGGCAATTGCCCAAAAGGCGTCGACGCTGGATGGAGTGGTGAAGACGGGACGCACCCATCTCATGGATGCCACGCCAATCCGGATGTCCCAGGAACTGGGCGCTTGGGCCAGCCAGCTCGCCCAGACCCGCCACCGCCTGCAGGACACCCGTGGACGATTGCTGGCCTTGGCGCAAGGCGGCACGGCGGTCGGCACCGGGCTTAATGCGCCGCCTGATTTTGTTCCTGCTTTCCTGGCGAGTCTGCAACGGCGCACTGGGGTCGCCTTTCGCAGTGCGGACAATCCATTTGCCGCTCTCGCAGGCCAGGAAACCGCCCTCGAATTGTCGGGCAACCTCAAGGTCTTGGCAGCAGTGTTGATGAAAATCGCTAATGATCTGCGCTGGATGAACAGCGGTCCCCTTGCCGGACTGGGGGAAATCACCCTGCCGGCCCTGCAACCGGGCAGCAGCATCATGCCGGGCAAGGTCAATCCGGTGATCCCCGAGGCAGTCGCTCAAGTAGCCGCCCAGGTCATTGGCTACGATGCCGCCATCACCGTCGCGGCCCAATCCGGCAATTTTCAGCTCAATGTGATGTTGCCGCTGATCGCCCATAACCTGCTCACCGCGCTGAGCCTGCTCAGTCGAGCCTGCCAGGCTTTGAGCGGGCGGGCGATCGAGGGATTCGTCGTGCATGCCGGCCACATGCGTGATCGCGTGGCACGTAATCCGATTCTGGTCACGGCCCTGAATTCCCTGATTGGGTATGAAGCAGGCGCCCGGATCGCCAAGGCAGCGCTTGAGCGGGGTATGCCCGTGCGCGAAGTTGCCCGCGAGATGACCGAACTCAGCGAAGCGGAGCTGGATCGTTTGCTTGATCCCATGATGCTGACCCGAGGCGGGATGCCCCAGGATCAGGTTCACGAAAATGACATAGGGCCGGAAAGTTAGAGTTTATTGATAAGAGTCTTTACAACTCATTGAGTTGGTTTCGCAATGACGCATGTATGGTGAAATACATGTTGGTAAATAGAATCAAGGGCAGCTATGTCGATTCATTGCCAAAGACAATAGGGCATACGTTGGTCAACGCCAATACCATGGTTCGACACACATCGACTATCCTGACAGGGTCGCATAATCGATAGATGGCAATTCAGCGACGATTGGAGTGGATCGCCGCAGGATCGCTGCCATTACGCGTCTTTTCGTTCCCTTTGCTATTTCGGCGCCGGGCTGGACACCGCCGAGGCAGCGCAGCTTTTTGGCGTGGACCAGGACACCATCGCATCATGGGGCGCCGCGGACCAGGCACCGCCGCAGATCTGGCGGACCTTGCTGGCCTTGGCCGGGGAATTTGAAGCCATCAGCGCCGCTTGGAAGGGCTGGCGCATCCAGAAAGGCAAGCTCTATGCGCCCGACATGGCGGACGGTTTCACCCCCGGACAGATTCGGGCGCTGCCGATGCTGCAGGGCGCACTGGACGCTTACAGGCGCCGCCCCGATACGTCCACCGTGCAAGAGCCGGAGGCTTCGACTCCCGTGATGCGCACCGCTGCGAACCGCCCCGATACGTCCACCGCGCATGAGCTGGAGGGACGCTCGCCGCTAGGCAGGGATGCTGGGTTAGGGAAACCCAGCATCCTGCCCGCAGCTTATGCAGCCAGCGCACGATCAAGGCACCCCGACCGCCCGACGGATCGAAGCGATCCGACGGATCGGTCAGGACCCCGCCTTGACGTGAATCAGGCGCCTTTGCAGCCCTTGACCCAGCCCCTTGGGGATCGGGCCGCTTCAGCGCCGCTTGGGCTTCTTCCCCTTTGCCGGGTAGGACTTCGGCGGGGCGGATGGTTTGTTGGGCATAGCGGATGGCTTAGGGGCCGACTGGGGAGCCCCAGCGGCCAGCTTCAGGACCGGGGCAGCATCCCCCAGACGCCGGAAGTGCTCTTCCAGCACCAGGGCAATGAAGCGGTTCAGGGACACGTCCAGGCTGTCCGCTTGAGCGGTAGCACGGTCGAGAAGGTCAGGCGGAAGACGCAAAGTGAAGCTCATGGGGAACGGACTCCGGGCAAGCATGACGTCAATATGACGTCACTTTGCATCACCCGGAATTCCTTGTCAACTCAAGCGCTTAAGCCCGAAGTTGGCGCAGTTCCTAAGCCGGAAGTTGGCACGGTTCATGACCGCGATTTGTCTACTTTGTTTAGGTATATAGACAAGCCCCAGGGGCGGGGCGCCCCGGACCGGGGACCGGGGGAAGAGAAGACGAGCCCGCCGACGGGCGCGACGGCGCTGCCTGTTTCGCTGCCCGTGTCGGGCGCGGGGCGCAAGCGCCCTGCAAAGAAGCCGCAGAAGCACAGCCAAGGTCGCATAATCGATATTATGTTAAATAAGGCATGGACTTCGTCTCGCCTTGGGATCGAACATGTTGATGCTCAGGTGAGCATTCCACCGCTTTCGATGCATCGCAACTCGATACGACAAGCTCGCAGCCGCTTTTCATCGTCGTGTTGGCCGAAATCGTGAAGCATGTTGTGTTGATTTCTTCGAAAAAAGCCGGGCTACATTCAGATGCGGCCGAGATGTCTTCTGCAGAGCTTTCAGGAAGCTTGTGATTGTTGCCGATAAGATGAGCACAGATTGATAAGGATGCGCGCCAGCTTGCGGAGCAGTCATGAACTTGTTGAACGATCCATTCACACCCCCTCGGCAGGAATTGCGTCCGAGGATGGCCCAGGCCAGGACGCTGCTGGCCGTCGTGTGCGCCATGAGCATCGTGGGATGGCTGGCCCGGCGTGATCTGGCGCAAATCAGTTTTTGGCAGCCCATGCTGCTGGCGTGGCTGGCCTTCGCGCTGGTGGGCGGTGAATCCTTGGTCTACTCAGCCCTGCAACGAACGCGGGATAATTGGCGGGATGCAGCCATCGTGGGCGCCTTGGCCTGGGCTGCCGATCCCGGCGCCACACTCTGGGCAGTCCCGGCCAATCTCGCCGAGGTCTTGTCGCTCACTCAGGGTGCCGCCGCGGCGGTCGCGGGCGGCTTTATGTTTGCCAGCCTGCTGGTGCGTATGCGACGCCAGGCACCGCTGTCTCATGCCGGCGCCTTGGCCTTCCTGGCCGTGCCGATCGGTTTCAACCTGCTCTTGCTGCTCGGGAACGGTTCCCTCCTGGCCTCCTGGGGCGGCCTGTTGCTGGGCGATCAGGCCCCCGCCGCCCTGCACGGGGCGGTCGGGCGCAGCCTTCTGCTCGGTGGGCTCGATCTGGCGGCGGTCTGGGGCATGGGAATGCTGCTCGATGGCCGGGCGAGCCGCGATTGGCGTCTGTGGGCAGGCGTTGCCCTGTGTGGCGTATGGGCCGCCTGGACGCCGCTGCTCGCCGATTTGGGCAGCAGCGCGGCATTGGCCGGACTGCATCCGACGCTGGCCTTCCCCGTCGTGATCGCGCTCGCGGCCCTGGCCCAAGGTGGGCTGTGGGCGCAGACTTTTCTCGCCACCGGGCTATTGATGCAGGGCCTGCGCGGCCAGCGGCCACAATGGGCCACGCTGGGGCCGCAGGCGCGCGAGGGTGCCACCAAGGGAGCCTTGTACGGTGCGCTCTTCATGCTGATCCTGGGAGCGGCGGCACTGCTGTGGCGCAGCGCGATGTTCCGTCAGGGCTTGACCGCGGCGCCCGTTCTGGCGGGTGCGCTGCTTGGCCCGCTGCTGTTCGGCCTGGCGCGGACTCTGATCGAAAGCTTCGATGGCAGCGCGCCCTTTGTGTGGCGGTTGCGCGACAACCTGCGCCTGCCGAGCAACTACGGCCGCGGGATCGTGTTGGGGGTGGGACTCGCCCTGTTGATGGAGCGCGAGCTGGTTGCAGCGGCGGACGGAATCCGGTTCGCGGCTGGCTTCCTCCTCGGCGTGCTGGTCGGCGCGGGCGTGGACTGGGCGGCGGACGGCGTGGCGCGCCTGCGCGGCCGGCGTCAGCGTCTGGATACCAGGCGGGCCTATGCCTTTGCCGGACTGCTGGGCGGCGGCGTGGGCGGGCTGCTGGCTTGGTATTTCGATGCCCTGCAGTTGCAGATCGTGGGCGAGAAGCTCATGCGCTATGCCCTGATCCATGGCCCCATCGCAGGTCAGCCGGTGTACGACTACGTCACCTATCCGCTGTTCAGCCGCTGGGGCGCTATCGATTTGGGAACGGTATCGGGCGGACTCAAGCAGTTCTATGGCGATTCGCTGGCGGGTGTAATCAACTGGTCCATCGCTGCCCCGCTGTTCAGCATCAACCTCGTGGTGCTGACCGCCGTCTTCCAGCGCAGCCTCGAGCCGCTGCGCCATCTGTTCACCCGCGACGGGATGGCCGGCGTGGTGACCCAGGCGGTGCGGGTGCAGCGCTGGGGGCTGTGGATGGCGCCCATCATCCAGACCTTCCTCAAGATGGCGCCCAATCCTGCCTGGTACAACCAGGACGGCGCTTTGCGCACCGGGCTGGCCACAGTGCAGAGCCTGCGCCTGGACGAGGCAGCGTTTCGTCAGTGGAGTCTGGAGACCTTTCTAGGCCTGATGGCCTTTGGTTGGCTGCGCATCCTGATCTGGTTCGATCACATGGGCCTGCGCGTCGCCACCCTGGTCAACCTGTCGTTCATCGGCGTGGACCGACTCGAAGCCCGTTTGGCGCGCTGGCTGGGTCATGCCGCGCCAACTCCCGTGATCCCCGAGGGCATTCGCCGCTTCGCTACCTGGGCGCCGCTGTTGCTACCGTTCTACATTCCTCGGGGAGCTGAATGGGATTTCGTCTGGCAGGAATCACAGCGCCTCGCGACTGTTCCAGATGCGCCCTTGCTTCCGGCTGCCCAGTTGCTGCTTGGGATTTACGTTGCCATTGGCATGAGTGTTTTTTTCCTGCTGATATGGCTCTTGAGGCGATTGCATCGGACTCGCCAGGCCGGTGTCCCCGTATTGGCCCGGCTGAACAGCGGACGTTATCAGCTGGAGATCGATGCCGATGGCAATAGCCGCAGTCTGGTCCACACTAGAGGTGGAGGCAGTCTCGATTTCTCCAGGCGCAGCCCGGATCCGTCCCTGCCTCATGGGCGGATGTTCTATCTGCAGGAATCGCTGTGCGCAACAGGCGCTTTCTCGCCCCCGGTCGATCTGCTCCGAGCCGGGCCGATGGGCACCCGGACCGCCCAGTCCACACCCTCCGGAACGGTTGTCCTGACGCAGAATGGGGCGGATGGACTCACCGCGCGCATCGAGGTCCGTCCAGTCGCACACGGCGAAGCCATGCTCTGGCGGATTCATCTTTCTCAAAGCGCCGGGCGCGCGCGGCGGTTGCGGATCACCAGTTATCTGGAATGGGCGCTCAATCGGCCGGACGTTTACTTGCGTCGTCCCGATTTCAATGCCATTCATGTCGGTGTGCGGTTTATCCGTGAGCGTGTTGCTTTGCTCGCCCATAATCGCCTGCTGGGTGGCGAGCACCCAGACAGGCATCCGCCGGGCTGTGCCTTTGTCGCTGTCAAGCCAAGTGATCGCGTCCGCCTGGTGGGCTATGAGGATGATCGCAGTCGTTTCCTGGGTCTCGGCACCCTCGCCGCGCCTCAGGGTTTGACGGGCCATGCACTGCGTGAAATCAGCGATGAGGGCTTGCTGTATCCCTTCGATCCTGCGGCTGCATTGCAGGTGGAAGTGGATCTCTCAGCGACGGACAGCCTCGAGCTGGTCTGGATCGAAGGCTGGGCCGATTCCGAAACTGCCGCTCTTGCTGTAATAGCCCAGGCATTCCCCTCCCCTGTTCCCCTGTTATCCCAAGAGGCAATGGATGCACGCCCGCCGCGCAGCATTTTGCCCCGTCCCGGCCTTGATCTGCGATTTGGGTTCACGATGGACGGTTGCGGCTTTGCAATGGGGCCGGACACGCCGCGCCCGTGGACCCATGTGCTGGCCAATCGCCAGGGACACGGCGTGTTGATCGGCAACGACGGCGCCCAGTTCTCTTTTTCCGGCAATGCTCAACAAAATGGTCTGACGCCGTTTACCCTGGACACCGTTCCCGCCCAGTCCTGCGCCCAGGCCGTGTATGTGACTGACCTGGAAACCGGCGCGCTGGTGACACCGGGTTTGACCCCCCTCAGGCAAAACGCGGCGCAAGAGGTGCGTTTCGAACCCGGACAGGCCGTACTGGCCAGCGCCGGGGCGGATCTGGCGCTTTGCATGACGGTCGCCGTGCTGCCGGATGAACCCGTGGAAGTGCGGGTCCTGCGGGTGGAGAATCGCTCGGCGCATCCCCGCAAGCTGCGCCTGACAGCCTTTGCCCATCTTTCTCTGGCGGAGTTGCCGCAAGACAGCCATGGCCAGATCCGGACGCATTTTGATCCCGAACTGAATGCCTGCCTATTCTCCCGGCCGCGACAGGCGTTCCATGCCGGCATGGGCTTTCTCGCCATCGATCTGCCGGTGGAAGCCCATAGCTTCAACCGCCGGGCGTTCTGGGGTGCGGCCGGCGACTTCACCCGCCCTGTCATGGCCCTCACGGGCTGTCCGCAGAACGATCAGCTACCGGACGGAGAAACCATCGCGGCCCTGAGT
>JBAUIG010000067.1:0-4633 GCA_049682735.1 Candidatus Macondimonas sp.
CCAGCCCCACATTGACCAGAAAATCCAGCCGCTGGGCGATTTCCTTGCAAATGCGCTGGGCAATTTCCCCGCGCCGACCCGGCAGATTGAGCTGCTCAAAAAAAGCCTGGGCCTGGCGCACCGACCAGGCGGTCAGCACCGGCAGACTGGTGTCCTCGATGAAGACGTGGCGCGCCGCCAGGTTGAGCCGCGCGCCGCCGCAGGTCGGGCAGGGCCGGGTGCTGATGAACTTGGCGAGTTCCTCGCGGATGAGGTTGGAATCGGTCTCGCGGTGGCGCCGCTCCAGGTTGGGCAGGATGCCCTCGAAAGGATGACGCCGCACCATCTCCGTGCCCCGCTCGGAGAGGTAGCGGAATTCGATCTTGCGCTCGCCGCTGCCGCGGAGAATCACCTCTCGCACCGATTCCGGCAGTTCCGCGAATGGGGTCTCCACATCGAAGCCGTAGGCGCTGGCGAGCGACTGGATCAGGTTGAAATAGTAGGCCGTGCGCCGGTCCCAGCCGCGCACCGCGCCACCGGCCAGACTCAGCTCAGGATGGGCCACTACGCGCGCCGGATCGAAAAACTGCTTGACCCCCAGACCATCACAGTCCGGGCAGGCGCCCGCCGGGTTATTGAAGGAGAACTGCCGTGGCTCCAGTTCCTGCAGGCTGTAGCCGCAATGGGGACAAGCCAGGCGGGCGGAGAACAACTGCTCGGGACGCTCCGGCTCGTCCATGAAGGCCAGCACTGCGAGGCCGTCGGACAGCCGCAGGGCGGTTTCCAGGCTCTCGGCCAGGCGCTGACCCGCATCCGCGCGGACCCGCAGGCGGTCCACCACGGCCTCGATGCGATGCTTGCGCTTGGGATCGAGCTGGGGGATCTCCTCCAGTTCGCGCACCGCGCCATCCACCCGCGCCCGCACCAGGCCTTGGTTGCGCAGGTCGACAAACACCTGATCGTGTTCGCCCTTGCGGTCCTGAATCACCGGCGCCAGCAACATGATGCGCAGCCCCTCCGGCAGCGCCAGCACCTGATCGACCATCTGGCTGACGGTCTGCGCTGCCAGCGCAACACCGTGCTCGGGGCAGCGTGGGATGCCTGCCCGGGCATAGAGCAGACGCAGGTAATCGTAGATCTCGGTGACCGTACCCACCGTCGAGCGCGGATTGTGCGAGGTGGATTTCTGCTCGATGGAAATCGCCGGCGACAGGCCCTCGATGTGATCCACGTCGGGCTTGTCCATCAGCGACAGGAACTGGCGCGCATAGGCCGACAGGGACTCGACATAGCGCCGCTGGCCTTCGGCGTAGAGGGTGTCGAAGGCGAGGGAAGACTTTCCCGAACCGGATAGGCCGGTTATGCAGATGAGCTTGTCCCGGGGCAGATCCAGGTCCACGTTCTTGAGATTATGGGTTCGGGCGCCCCGAATCCGGATGCTTTGCATAGGCTCACCGTTGGGAATTCGACCTGCTACTATAACCACCCTCTATGACACCGGGCAAAGGAGGTTTCCCCTTGCCTGCACCAGCCGAAGATGACGTCGCCACCCGAATGAGCGCCGCCGAGCGCGCCGCCAGCTTTCAGATTGCCGGGCTGTATGCCTTGCGCATGCTGGGGCTGTTCATGGTGCTGCCGGTCCTGGCGCTCTATGCGCGTGGACTGCCCGGGGCCACCCCGTTCAAATTGGGGCTCGCCTTGGGCATTTACGGGCTGACCCAGGCCTTGTTGCAAATCCCCTTCGGCAGCCTGTCCGACCGCATCGGGCGCAAGCCCATGTTGCTGTTCGGGCTGGTCCTGTTCGGTCTGGGCAGCCTCGTCGCCGGCCTGGGCAGCAGCATCGACACCATCATTCTCGGCCGCGCGCTGCAGGGCGCAGGCGCCATTTCGGCGGTCTTGAGCGCGCTGTTGGCCGATCTCACCCGGCCCGATCAACGCACCAAGGCCATGGCCATCGTGGGCGTCACCATCGGAATCTCCTTTTCCCTGTCGATGTTCATGGGGCCCGTGCTGGACCGGTTGATGGGCGTGCGTGGCATTTTCCTGCTCACAGCCGCCCTCACCGCCGTGGCGCTGGTCGTGGTGTGGCGCTTGCCCACACCGATGGAATCACGGGAACTGGAACTGCCGCCGGCCGATTGGAGCCATCTGCTGGATCCCCTGCTGTGGCGCCTCAATCTGGGCGTGTTCCTGCTTCACCTGATGCTCACCGCCATCTTCGTGGCCATTCAAATGCTGCTCAAGGACGACATGGGGCTGGATCAGGGCGATCACTGGAAAATCTACCTGCCCGTCATGCTGGCCGCCTTCGTGACCATGGCGCCGCTGGTGATGCGCACCAGTCGCGGCCCAATCGGACCCATCTTCCTGGCCAGCATCGGCCTCTTGGGCATCGCCCAGTTCGGGCTGCTGTGGGCGCCCCATCACTGGGTGATTCTGCTGGTGATGCTGTGGATCTTTTTCACCGGCTTCAACGTGCTGGAGGCCTCCCAGCCGGCGCTGGTCTCTCAGGCCGCCCCGGCCAATGCCAAGGGCGCCGCTTTGGGAGTCTATTCCACGGCCCAGTTCCTCGGCGCCTTTGCCGGTGGGGTATTGGGAGGGACGCTGGCAAACCGTTGGGGTGGGGCCACGCTGTTCGAGATCCACGCCCTGCTCTGCATGGTATGGCTGGTCCTGAGCTGGCCCTTGCGTCACCTGTCGATGCAGGCGGGGCGGACCTCACTGCCCGCGCGACCCATCGAGACCTGAAGCGCCGCCGATCTTCGCGGGCGCCGCGGCGATGCTAAGATGAAGCCATCGCGACGCCAGCCATGGGCGCCACCCAATTCGAACGCCAGAGGGGAAAACCAATGTCCAAGGGCTCCGTCAACAAAGTCATCCTGATCGGCAATCTGGGCGCCGATCCGGAAACGCGCACCACCACCAGCGGTTCCCAAGTGACCTCGTTGCGCATTGCCACCTCCGAATCCTGGAACGACCGCCAGAGCGGAGAGCGCAAGGAGCAGACCGAATGGCACCGAGTCACCATCTACGGCAAGCTCGCCGAAATCGCCAGCCAGTACCTGCGCAAGGGTGCGAAGGTCTACCTCGAAGGCCGCATCCAGACCCGCAAGTGGCAGGACAAGGAGGGCAACGACCGCTACACCACCGAAGTGATCGCCAACGAAATGCAGATGCTGGATGGCCGCTCCGGGGGCGCAGGATCTGGCCCCTCACAGGGCGATGGCGATGAATGGGGCGCCTCCTCCAGCGCCAGGGGCCCGACCCCGCCTCCGCGCAACTCGGTGAAAAACGACTGGGATGCGCCTGCGGCGGCACCCTCCAACCGGAACGACATGGAAATCGACGACGACATTCCGTTCTGATGACATATATCCGCGGATTGGCGTGTAAATCCGGGTTCTTTGCACCTGATTTTGCCGAACTGAATACCTTCCATGGATGGACTGCCACATCATGCCCCATGCGCCCGCCCCGCTGATCCTCGCCTCCACCTCGGTATATCGTCGCAGCCTGCTGGAACGGCTCCAGATACCCTTCCGCTGTGTGGCGCCGGACGCCGATGAAACGGCGCTGGATGGCGAGTCGCCGGAAGCCCTGGTGCGTCGACTCTCTCTCGCCAAGGCTGAGGCCGTGGCCGCAATTCATCCCGATGCCTTGATCGTGGGCGGTGACCAGGTGGCGGTTGGGCCGGACGGCATCATTCTGGGCAAGCCCGGCACGGTCGAACGGGCCTGTGCCCAGTTGGCGCAGCTCTCGGGGCAGCCCGTGCGTTTCCTGAGCGGGCTATGCCTGCTCGATGCGCGCACCGGACTCAGCCAGCTTGAGATGATCGTCACCACGGTGCGGTTCCGTGATCTGGATGAGGCGAGCATTCGCCGCTATGTGGAACGCGACCGGCCGCTGGATTGCGCCGGCGCCCTGCGCAGCGAAGCCCTGGGAATCGCCCTGTGCGAGGCCATTGACAGCGACGATCCCACCGCCCTCATGGGGCTGCCGCTGATCCGGCTTGCCGCCATGCTGCGGAACGCGGGGCACGCCCTGCCCTGAACAGGAGGCTCAGGGCGTCGCCTCGCCGGCACGCAGGGCGGTGAGCACCCGCGCCAGATCCTCGGGCAACGGCGCCTTGAAGCGGAGCGGCTTGCCGTCGGCAAGCGGGAGCACCAGTTCCGCGGCATGCAGGAACATCCGCCGCAAGCCCATGCGCGCCATCTGGCGGTTGAAGTCGTGATTGCCGTAGCGGTCATCCCCCGCCAGGACATGGCCCGCCGCAGCGGCATGGACACGGATCTGGTGGGTTCGGCCCGTATCGATCTCAACGCGCACCAGACTTGACTCCGGAAAACGTTCGATCTCCTGGAAGCGGCTGACAGCGGCCTGTCCCCGCTCGGCATCCACCCGCACGCTGCGCTCGCCCTGCTCGCGATGCGCCACATTCAGCGCCTGGCGCACAATGGTCCGTGCCTGCGCCCAGTGGCCGGCCGTGAGCGCCATGTAGACCTTGCCGCAGGCGCGATCGGCGAACGCGCGGTTGAGCATCAGCAGATCGGCCCGCGTCTTGGCCACCACCAGACAACCGCTGGTCCCGCGGTCGAGGCGATGCACCAGATTCAGTTCAGGGTAATGGGGACGCAGCGTCCGCAGCACGTCGATC
>JBAUIG010000068.1:0-1898 GCA_049682735.1 Candidatus Macondimonas sp.
GAGGCCTACTTGCAGGAATCCGTGGATCGCAGCGCGCTGCTCGCGCCTGAGGCACGGGTGCCGATTCATCTGGAACTGTTGGATCCAGGGCGCCAGGCGGCGGGATACCGTTTTGAACTGCTTCCCCCTGAATAGGCCAGGTTCGCACGTCTACGTGGGCTTGAGGGATGGGGCGGCACTGCTTAAGATGGCCCGGGTTCGACTCACGGGTTTGCGGGCAAGAAGGTGGCATATCGCTTCTGCCATGCATGGCGCTGGCCTTCCCGCGTGGCCTCGCTCGATGACTACTCAGGATAGAGGCAAGGCGACCCATGGATAGTGCGCAACATGCAGCGGCCCGGACGCTCGAACCCGCTTCTGAAGAGCTGCCCCTGCGGTTGTGTGTGGAGCGGGCGGTGGGCCGCTATCTGCATGAACTCGGGGGCTTTTACACCGGTGACATGCACCGCCTGGTGATGGAAGAGGTTGAACGACCCTTGCTGGAACGGGTGCTCGCCCATGTCGGTGGAAACCAGACCCAGGCCGCCGAGATACTTGGGATAAATCGCGCCACCCTGCGCAAGAAACTGCGACATTATCAGATCAGCGGCTGACGTCCCCGTCCGGTTTCAGCCGCGTCCCCCATCCCCGTGCTGGAGCCCGTCCCATGGCCACTGACCGTTATGCCCTCCTCAGCGTTTCCGACAAGACCGGCGTCGTGGCCTTGGCCCGGCGGCTGACAGCCCTGGGTGTGCAGATCCTGTCCACCGGCGGTACGGCGCAGCTGCTGACACGCGAGGGGGTGCCGGTGATCGAGGTATCGCGCCATACCGGGTTTCCCGAAATCATGGATGGCCGCGTGAAAACCCTGCATCCGCGGATTCACGGTGGCCTGCTGGGGCGCATGGACCGGGATGGCGAACTGATGGCGCTGCACGGCATCGTGCCCATCGATTTCCTGGTGGTGAACCTGTATCCCTTCGAGCGCACCGTGGCCCAGCCGGGCTGCTCGTTGGCGGATGCCATCGAAAACATCGATATTGGCGGGCCGGCGATGATCCGGGCCGGCGCCAAGAACCATGCGCGCGTGACGGTGCTGGTGGATCCCGAGGATTACGCCAGCTTGGTTGATGTCTTGGAGCGCGACGGCGCCACGACGCCCGAGTGGCGTTTCCAGTTGGCCACCAAGGCATTTGCCCACACCGCCCGCTATGACAGCGCCATTGCCAACTACCTGAGCGCCATGGACGAGACGGGTCACCGCGCGGCGTTTCCCGCCATCCTGGGCGGCCAGTGGCACAAGGTCGAGGATCTGCGTTACGGCGAGAATCCCCATCAGCGTGCGGCGTTCTACCGCGTCGCCCATCCGGCTGCGGCCGAGGTGGCCAGTACGGTTCAGTTGCAGGGCAAGGCGCTGTCCTACAACAACATCGCCGACACCGACACCGCCCTGGAATGTGTCAAGACCTTCGAAACCCCGGCCTGTGTCATCGTCAAGCATGCCAACCCCTGTGGAGTGGCGGTGGCGGACAGTCCGCTCGAGGCCTATGAGCGGGCCTATGCCACCGACCCCACTTCCGCCTTTGGCGGCATCATCGCCCTCAATCGCCCGCTCGATGAAGCAACGGCGCAGGCCATCGTGCAGCGCCAGTTCGTGGAGGTCATCGTGGCACCGGAAGCCAGCGAAGGCGCACTGCAGGTGTTGTCCAGCAAACCCAATGTGCGGGTGCTGACCTGCGGGCCCGTTCCGCCAGCGCCCCTGCCGGCCCTGGAATGGCGCAGCGTGGCGGGAGGCATGCTGGTGCAGGACCGGGACCTCGCCACGCTGTCGGCCGAGCAGCTCAAGTGCGTCACCCGCCGCGCGCCGACGCAGGCCGAGGTGGCCGATCTGCTGTTTGCCTGGCGGGTGGCCAAGTTCG
>JBAUIG010000069.1:0-5092 GCA_049682735.1 Candidatus Macondimonas sp.
GCTGATACGCCAGTTGTGGTGGATTGTATGGTCACGCCGATGCGACTGGGAAATGGTGCCCGTGCCCTGTTGCTGGAACTGCATCAGCAGGATCGTCACATGCGCATCTCGCGCGACGAGAATCTTCTTACCCAGCAGCAAGCCAGCCGGGCCGTGGTCCGTGGACTGGCCCACGAGATCAAGAACCCCCTGGGGGGACTGCGGGGCGCGGCGCAACTGCTGGATGCGGAATTACACGATCCGGAATTGCAGGATTACACCCGGGTCATCATGGCGGAGGCGGATCGCCTGCAACAGCTGGTGGATACCTTGCTGGGACCCAATCTACCGGCCCAGATGCGCGAAGTGAACATTCATCAGGTGATGGAACGGGTACGCACCCTGGTGGCCGCGGAAGGCCATCCCGGGATCACGGTACGCAGCGATTATGATCCCAGTCTGCCGCTCTTGATCGCCGATCCGGACCAACTGATCCAGGCTGTGCTCAACATTGTCCGCAATGCCATCGAGGCCCTGTTATCGCAGTCCCGGCGCGGCCAGCCGGCGGAAGTGGTGTTGTTTACCCGCGCCCAGCGCCAGTTCACCATCGGCCATCATCGTCACCGATTGGTGATCCGGGTCGATATAGTCGACAACGGCCCGGGAATCCCCCCCGAATTTGTGGAGCAGATTTTCTATCCAATGGTGACAGGCCGGGCCGAAGGCACGGGACTGGGGCTTTCCATAGCCCAGGACCTGATCGGGCGCCACGGCGGCATGATCGAATGCCAGAGCCGGTCCGGAGAAACCCGGTTTTCCATTTTTCTTCCCTTGAGGCAGAGTGAACCATGAGCACTGAGGTCGTGAACGTCTGGATCGTGGACGATGATCGATCCATGCGCTGGGTATTGGAAAAAGCCTTGCGCAACGATGGCATGTCGACGCAATGCTTCGATTGCGCCGACGGTGTCCTGCGCGAGATGCAACTCCGACGGCCGGATGTCGTCGTCACCGACGTCCGCATGCCGGGCATGGATGGCCTTGCCTTGCTGCAGCAATTGCATGCGGAAGATCCGGCTCTTCCCGTGATTGTGATGACCGCCCATTCCGACCTGGACAGCGCCGTGGCCTCCTACCAGGGCGGGGCGTTTGAATATCTGCCCAAACCTTTTGATGTCTACGAGGCGGTGGAATTGGTGCGTCGTGCTCACAAGCACCGCATGCAGCAGACCGGTCAGGACATCGCGCCGCCTGAATTGCCGAACATTCCCACCATCATCGGTGAAGCCCCGGCCATGCAGGAGGTCTTTCGCGCCATCGGCCGCCTGTCCCGCTCCCATATCACGGTACTGATCAACGGAGAATCCGGCACCGGCAAGGAGCTGGTGGCCCGCGCCCTGCATCGCCACAGCCCCCGCGCGGGCAAGCCCTTCATTGCCCTGAACACCGCCGCCATTCCCCGCGAGCTACTGGAATCCGAGCTGTTTGGCCATGAAAGGGGCGCCTTTACCGGTGCCCAGGCGCTGCGCCGTGGCCGCTTCGAGCAGGCCGACGGGGGCACCTTGTTCCTGGATGAAATCGGCGACATGCCCGCGGAATTGCAAACGCGGCTGCTGCGGGTGCTGGCCGATGGCCAGTTCTACCGCGTGGGCGGCCACATGCCGCTGCATGTGGACGTGCGTATCATCGCCGCCACCCACCAGAACCTGGAAGCGCTGGTCAAGACGGGCCAGTTCCGCGAGGATCTGTTCCATCGCCTGAACGTGATCCGGGTGCATGTGCCGCCGCTGCGCGAGCGACGCGAGGACATTCCGCTGCTGTTGCGGTTTTTCCTCAACCGGGCTGCCAAGGAACTTGGCATGGAGATCAAGATCCTGCGGCCCAATGTGGAGGCTTACCTGTGCCGGCTCGATTGGCCGGGCAACGTGCGCCAGATTGAAAACACCTGCCGCTGGCTCACGGTGATGGCGTCCGGGCGGGATGTGCACATGGAGGATCTGCCGCCCGAACTGGCGCGCCAGGACATCAGCGGAAGCGAACCCGTGCAGGGTTGGGAAGACGGGCTCAAGCGCTGGGCCGAGCAGAAGTTGGCGGGGGGCGAACAGGACCTGCTCGGGCATGCCACCCCCAGTTTCGAGCGCGTCATGATCCGGGCGGCTCTGGGCCACACCGGCGGTCGCCGCCAGGAAGCAGCGCGCCTGCTGGGCTGGGGACGCAATACACTCACCCGCAAGATCAAGGAACTGGACTTGCCGGAAGACCTGTGAGTCCGTTCAGTCGGGGGATCGATGGGCGCGGTCGGCATGAGCGGTTCGCGCTTCGGGTATACTGGTGATGAGGCGCGAGCCGCTGTTGCGGGTGAGATAATTCCAGGCCCAGCGGGTCATCACCACCAGACGATTGCCGAACTCGATCAGCCCCATCATGTGCACCACCACCCACAGATACCAGGCAATAACGCCTTTCACATGGAAAAAACGCAGATCGCCGACTGCTGCGTGGCGTCCTATCACTGCCATGCTGCCCTGATTGCGATAGCGAAAGCCTGGCAGGGACCGTCCTTGGCGCTGAGCCTTGAGTAGGCGCGCCACATACTCCCCCTGTTGCAATGCCACCGGCGCCACGCCAGGTAATGCCGCTCCTCCTTCGAGCTTATAGAGAGACAAATCCCCGATCACGAAAATTTCGGGGTGCTCGGGCAGCGACAGATCAGCATTGACCTCTACCTTGCCGGCCCGATCCAGGGTGCAGGCGATGCGATTGGCCAGCGCCTGACCGAAGCGCGAGGCCTGTACGCCTGCTGCCCACAGCACCGTCCTCGCCTCGACCGTTTCCTCTCGACCATCGGGACGCTTCAGCCGCACCCCCCCCTCATCGATGTGGATAACCAGCGTCTGGGTCATCACTTCGACGCCAAGTTTTTTCAGCGCAACTTCAGCGGCGGCTGCAAGGTCGGAGGGATAGCTCGGCAGGACCTGACCCGCGCCCTCGGCAAGCACGATGCGGGTGCGCTGCGTATCGATGTTTTGAAACTCATTCTTGAGGGTGTGCTGCGCCAGTTCACCGATGGCACCGGCCAACTCCACGCCGGTGGGTCCGGCACCGACCACCACGAAAGTGGTCAGGCACGCCTGTTCATGCGCATCCTCGCTCAGTTCCGCCGCCTCGAAGGCGCTGAAGATGCGCTGGCGGATCTCCAGGGCATGTTCAACCGTCTTCAGCCCAGGTGCATCCTCGCGCCAGGCATCATTGCCGAAATAGCTGTGCTTGACACCTGTTGCCGCAATCAGAATGTCGTAGCCGATGGTCGTGCCCCCGTTGAGGATGACCTTGCGTGCCACGGGATCCAGATCCACAGCGGCGCCCTGCACCACGCGCACATTGGGGCGGCGGCGCAGCACATGGCGGATGGGCGTGGCGATGTCGCTGGGTGCCAGCTTGCCGGTCGCCACCTGATAGAGCAGCGGCTGGAACAGGTGATAGTTGCGCTTGTCGATCACGGTGACTCGAAAGCCGGGATCCCGCGACAGTGCTTTCGCAGCATACAGGCCGCCGAAACCCGCGCCGACAATGACCACATGTTGTTGAGGAGTTGCAGAACCGGATGCGGTCGAAGCCATGGAATGCCTTGCCCATTGAGGATTGCCACAAAGCGACCAATCATAACCCATGCGGTTTGCACAGCCATCTGCCCTGGCCCGCGATACACTCTCGCTTTGAAGCCGTCATCCTGAGACAACCAAAACGCATGTGCCTGTTGTTTGTTGCCTGGCATCCCCAGGCCGATTGCCGGCTGGTGGTCGCCGCCAACCGCGATGAATTTCACCAGCGCCCCGCTCTGCCTGCCGCGCCCTGGGAGGACGTGCCGGACGTAGTGGGCGGCCGCGATCTGCAAGGTGGCGGCAGCTGGCTGGCCGTTGCAACGGGTAGCCGGTTTTGCGCCCTGACCAACGTGCGCGAGCCGGGGCGCCACATGGCCGGCGCCCCCTCGCGAGGAAACCTGGTCAGCGATTTTATCCGCTCGAACCAAGAGGCCCATGATCTGCTGCCCATGATGCGCAGCCGTGCGCACGGCTATGCCGGATTCAATCTGCTGGCGGCCGATGCACGCGGATTGTGGCTGCTCACCAATCGCCCTGAGCCCCATCTGCGTCCGCTGTCCCCGGGGCTCTACGGGATCAGCAACGGCGCGCTGGATGATGATTGGCCCAAGATTCGGCGCGGCAAGGCGCGACTGGATGCCCTGTTGGCCCGGCCCCAGCCGCCGCTCGATGCCCTGTTTGAGCTGCTCGCCGATGATGAGCCCGCGCCCGATGCCGAACTGCCTGACACCGGGGTCGGCCTGGAAGGGGAGCGTTTATTGTCCCCCGCCTTCATCCGGCATCCGCATTACGGCACGCGCTGCTCCACGGTCGTTTTGGGCGATGCCGATGGCGCAATGCGGTTGGTGGAGCGGCGCTTCGACGCAACAGCCCGGGTAACCGGGGAATCCGATTGGACACTGGCGGCCGATGGGCGCGTCATGGAAACCGTGTCGTGAACAGCCCGAACCTGCATGGCCTGCGGCCCTGGACTCCCGCAGAAGTCGCCCGGGCGGGACGCATGCCGGATCAGGTCCAGCTCGTTGGGGCGCGCGCGTATTGGAGCGAGACTCGCCCTGCCGAAGGCGGGCGAGTCAGCCTGCTCAGCGCTGAACCGGGACGCGCGCCGGTGGAATGCCTGCCGACCCCGTTCAGCGCCCGCAGCCGCTTGCTCGAATATGGGGGCGGCGCGTTTACGGTGGGCGGCGGCGGATTGTGGTTCGTCAATGACCCGGGGCAGGATCTGTACCGGATCGACCTGATGGCCGCCGAGCAGCGACCGATCCAGGTCTGGGGGGCGGCGGGGGACCGCTTCGGTGATCTGCAATGGGATGCGGCCCATGGCCGCTTGCTGGCAGTGCGCGAGGAAGCAGGAGGGCGGATCAGCTTGGTGGCACTGGGCCCGCATGGATTGCAGGAACTGGCGGGTGGGGCGGATTTTTATGCCAACCCGCGCGTCAGTCCGGACGGCCGCTGGCTGCTCTATCTTGCCTGGGATGCCCCGCACATGCCCTGGGATGCGGCGGCCCTGT
>JBAUIG010000070.1:0-8516 GCA_049682735.1 Candidatus Macondimonas sp.
TTGGCTGTGTTTCCAATGGCGGCTTTGCGCGTATGATGGAATCCAACCGGCCAGGTGAGGGCGACGGCGATGCGGTCGTTGAAAACGCCAAGCCCAAACTCAAACCACCGCCGCTTTACAAAGTGGTGTTGCTGAACGATGACTTCACCCCCATGGAGTTCGTGGTGCACATCCTGGAGCGGTTCTTCAACATGGATCGAACCCAGGCGACCCATGTGATGCTACAGGTGCATACACAGGGCAAGGCCGTGTGTGGTGTCTACCCGGCCCAGATCGCCGAGACCAAGGTGTCCCAAGTGAACGAATACTCGCGTAAGCACCAGCACCCTTTGATGTCCTCCATGGAGGAGGCCTGAGCTTTTTTCGAGCAGTAGAGTTTGTTGATCATCAGCCCGCCGGTCTGTCCAGATGTTGACAGACGGCCTGCGCCCGCCACGGAGCGTTCGCCATGTTGAGCAAAGAGCTGGAATTCGCCATTAACGCCGCGTTCAACGAGGCCCGTGCCAAGCGGCACGAGTTCATTACCGTGGAACACTTGCTCCTGTCCTTGCTCGACAACGCCATGGTGGCCGAAGCATTGCGACTGTGCGGTGCAGATCTGGCGCAACTGGGGCGGGAGCTGCGCGAATACATTGACAGCCATACCCCGGTGGTGGGTGGGCGCGATCACCATGATGTCCAGCCCACGCTGGGGTTTCAGCGGGTGCTGCAACGGGCCTTCTTCCATGTGCAATCGGCCGGCAAGAAAGAGGTCACGGCGCTCAATGTGCTGGTGGCCATTTTCAGCGAGCAGGAGGCCCAGGCGGTCTTTCTGCTCAACAAGCAATCGGTCTCGCGCCTCGATGTGGTCAATTTCATTTCCCACGGCATCCGCAAGGTACACGATCACGAGGAGCCCGAGGAGGGCAGTGCCCCTGGTGAGAGTGCCGACAGCGCGGGCGAGCGTGAGGAAAGCGCCAGCCCACTTGATCTGTATGCTGCCAACCTCAACACGCGGGCGCGCCGCGGGCGCATCGATCCCTTGATCGGGCGCGAGGCCGAAGTGGAGCGGGTGGTGCAGATTCTCTGCCGCCGCCGCAAGAACAACCCCTTGCTGGTAGGTGAGGCTGGGGTGGGCAAGACGGCCATTGCCGAGGGCTTGGCTTGGCTTATCACCCAGGGTCGGGTGCCTGATGTGCTCAAGGAATCGACCATCTATTCCCTCGATCTGGGGGCACTGGTGGCGGGTACCAAATACCGCGGCGATTTCGAAAAACGTCTGAAGGGGGTGCTGTCCCAGTTGCGCAAGCAGAAGGGGGCAGTGCTGTTCATTGATGAAATCCACACCCTGATCGGGGCTGGTTCTGCCTCGGGTGGGGTAATGGATGCCTCCAACCTGCTCAAGCCCATGCTGGCCTCGGGCGATCTGAAATGCATCGGGTCGACGACCTATCAGGAATATCGGGGTATTTTCGAGAAAGATCGCGCCTTGGCCCGGCGTTTCCAGAAGATCGATGTCCCCGAACCCACGGTGGATGAAACCTATCAGATCCTCAAGGGCCTGCAGCGCCATTTCGAGGAATTTCACAAGGTTCGTTATACCCAGCCCGCTCTGCGCGCCGCAGCGGAGTTGTCAGCGCGCTACATCACGGATCGTCACCTGCCGGACAAGGCCATCGATGTGGTGGACGAAGCGGGCGCCAGCCTCCAGTTGCTGCCGGAGAGCCGCCGGCGAAAAACCGTCACCGCTGGTGATATGGAAGCGATCATCGCCAAGGTGGCGCGTATTCCACCAAAACAGGTTTCCCGCTCTGACCGCGATACCATGCGCAATCTGGATCGGGACCTGAAGCTGGTGATCTATGGTCAGGACGAGGCCATTGCCAATCTGGCCAACGCCATCAAGATGAATCGTTCAGGCCTGGGGCACCCGGATCGGCCCATCGGCAGCTTCCTGTTCGCGGGTCCCACGGGGGTGGGCAAAACCGAGGTCACCCGTCAGTTGGCCCAGGTGCTGGGCATCGAGCTGATCCGTTTCGACATGTCCGAATACATGGAACGGCACACCGTCTCGCGACTGATTGGTGCGCCTCCCGGCTACGTGGGCTTCGATCAGGGCGGGCTGTTGACCGATGCGATTCTCAAGACGCCGCATGCGGTGGTGCTGCTGGATGAAATCGAGAAGGCCCATCCGGATGTCTTCAATCTCCTGCTGCAGGTCATGGACCACGGCACCCTGACGGACAACAACGGCCGCAAGGTGGATTTCCGCAATGTCATCTTAGTGATGACCACCAACGCCGGGGCGGAAGCCATGCAGCGCGCTTCGATGGGATTTGCCATCCAGGACCACCAGACGGATGTCATGGAAACCCTCAAGCGGGCATTTTCACCGGAGTTCCGCAATCGCCTGGATGCCATTGTCCAGTTCAAGCCACTGGATGCAGGGACCATTCTGCATGTGGTGGACAAGTTCCTGACGCAGCTGGAAGTCCAGCTGGAGAGCAAGCGCGTGCACCTGACCGTGAGCGACGCGGCGCGCGCCTGGCTGGCGGAGCGCGGCTATGATCCTCATATGGGCGCCCGGCCCATGGCACGGGTAATCCAGGAGCACATCAAGCGGCCGCTGGCGGATGAAATCCTCTTCGGGCGCTTGTCCGAAGGGGGGAACGTCCGAGTCGATGTGACGGACGATCAGTTGTCGCTGGAGGTCGAATCGCGGGCTGTGGCCGTTTAGCGACCCCGGAAAACGATGCGCCCCTTGCTGAGGTCGTAAGGGGTGAGCTGCACGGTCACCATGTCGCCCGTCAGGATGCGAATGTAATGCTTGCGCATCTTGCCCGAAATATGAGCGGTGACGACATGCCCATTTTCCAGCTGGACCCGGAAGGTGGTGTTTGGCAAGGTTTCAACAACCTTGCCCTGCATTTCGATCATATCTTCTTTGGACATGGTAACCCGATCATGAGAAGGGCGGAATGCCCTGCGAAGGGCTGGGATTGTGCTACAAGGCGGGTTCTTGTTCAACGGGTGCGTGGTTGTCGGGCACTGCGCCAGCAGGTGTGAGCAGATCGGCATCCAGCGGCGTCAGCGGGCTGGATGGGTTTTGCGCAAGCGCCAGCGCGAGTTCGGAGAGGAAACGCTCACGGGTCCACAATTGGGCGCCCATGCGCAACAGGTGGTCCGAAGCCACCTGGCCATCGATCAGACGATAGCCCCGCCGCGCCAGTTGTTGGCCGAGGATGACCAGCAGCATCTTGGATGCATCCGGCACCTGGCTGAACATGGACTCGCCGAAGAAGGCCCGCCCCAGGGCAATGCCGTACAGGCCGCCGACCAGATGGGGCCCCTGCCACAGCTCGATTGAATGGGCGAAGCCGGCGCGATGCAGGTGGTCATAGGCCTGCTGCATCTCGGGAACCAGCCAGGTCCCGGGGCCGCTTTTGCGCGGTGCTGCGCATGCTGTTACAACTCGCTGGAATGCCTCGTTCAGGCTGACGCGATAAGGCGCCTGGCGCATGCGGCGGTGCAGGCTGTGCGACACATGGACCGCGGCCGGGAGCAGAATGGCCCGGGGATCGGGCGACCACCACAGGATGGGCTCGCCGGGGTTGTACCAGGGGAAGATTCCACGCTGGTAGGCTGCCATCAGACGCGAGGGTGACAGGTCTCCTCCAATCGCCAGCAGGCCGTTGGGTTCTCGGCAGGCACGGGCCGGATCCGGAAAGCGGTCCGGCGGGTCCTGGGGGCGTAATACCGAGATCATGGCGCGGATGACTTGAGCGGACTGTGGCGCGCCATCTGCGCAGCATAACGGTCGACCCACAGGGCTTCCTGTTCGACAAAATCGCCGATGGCCACCCGCAGGCGAGGATCAGCGATCCAGTGCAACGACCAGCTTAAAGTCGGGAGAAACCCCCGGGCCAGCTTGTGCTCCCCCTGGGTGCCGGGATCATAGGCAGCGAGGCCATGGGCAATGCAGTGTTCAATCCCCAAGTGATAACACAACTCGAAATGGAGGCAATCCCACTGCCCGGTGACGCCCCAATAGCGGCCATAGAGCGTTTGGGAATCACTGAAGGTGAGCGCTGCGCCGGCCGGTGTGGCGCCATCCAGGGCGACGAAGAGATGCATTTGATCGCCCAGGGTGCGTCCAATTTCCTCGAAGAAGGCCTGGTTGAGATAGGGGCGATGGCCATGCCGATGAAATGTATCGGCGAGCAGGGGATAGATGACCTGCCAACGGCTTGGGGTCATGTCTCGTCCGGACCAGGTTGTCAGCGTCAGGCCCGTCTCGGCCACCCGGCGCCGTTCGCGGCGGATTTTCTTGCGTTTTTCAGCGCTGAAGGTCGCCAGGTGGTCTTCAAAATCGGCAAAACCCGCATTGTGCCAGCGGAACTGACAGGCGCGGCGCAGCAGCATGCCGCTTTCTCGGGACCAGCGGTGGGCCTGGGTTTCCTCGGGGAAGAGGCAGTGAAACGAGGACAGGCCGTCGCGGTCCATCAGCTTCATTGCGGCGCGCAGCAGGTCAAGGTGGAGTTCCGCGGCTTCAGCCGTTGTGGGCAGGGCGCGGGGGCCGCCGGCCGGCGTGAAGGGGATGGCGTTGACCAATTTGGGGTAATAACTCAAACCGAGGCGGTCGTAGGCATCCGCCCAGGCAAAATCGAAAACAAATTCGCCCAGGGAATGGGCTTTCCGATAGAGCGGCAGGGCGGCGCACAGACGGCCGTTCGCATAAGCCGCCAGATGGCAGGCTTGCCAGCCTGAGCCGGGTCCGACGCAGCCGGTATGCTCCAGGGCACTCAGGAAGGCATGGCGCAAGAAGGGATAGCCGCTCGGATCGAGGGCATCCCATTGCGCTGGATCGATGTCATCGAGCCGAGCATGGACACGGATGTCCTGAAGCATGGAAGGCCTATTGCATTGAGACAGGGGACTTGAATTGTACGCTCCGTCTTATCGGACGGGTTTTGCCAGGAGTTCCGAAATGCACATTGCCATCCCAAAGGAAATCAAATCCCATGAGGGCCGCGTGGCGCTCATCCCCGATGCCTGCGCCGCGCTGGTGCGGGCAGGCCACACCGTCACCCTGCAGGCCGGCGCCGGTGCGGCCACGGGCTATACCGATGCGGCTTAGCGTCTGGCCGGCGTGGAGGTCGCCGCCGATGCGGCAGCGACTTATGCAGCCGGTGAATTGATCGTCAAGGTGAAGGAACCCATACCGCCCGAGTGGCCGTTGCTGCGCGCGGATCATCGCCTGTTTTCCTTTCTTCATCTGGCCGCGGCGCCGGAATTGCTGGACGCGCTGTGCCGCATCGGGCTTGACGCCTGGGCATTCGAGACGGTGAGCGAAGGGGATCATTTTCCGCTGCTCGCGCCCATGAGCCGCATCGCCGGGGTGCTGGCGATCCATCAGGGTGCGCGCTGGTTGCAAGGGGTCAATGGCGGTCGGGGCGTGCTACTGGGGAAGATGCCCGGCGTCCCTCGCGCCCGGGTGGTGGTGGTGGGCTGTGGTCAGGCGGGACTGGCTGCCATTGGTGCTGCGGCGGCGTTGGATGCGGAGGTGACGGCCTTCGACCTCAAACAGGCGGCACTGGACGCCGCAGGGGCGCTGGGGGCCAACGTGGCGACCCTCTACCCCTATGGAGAAGCCCTGGCCGAGGCGGTTGCGGCCGCAGATCTGGTGGTGGGGGCGGTGTTGTTGCCCGGTCGCCGCGCCCCGGCGGTGGTGACCGAAGCCATGGTGCGGCGCATGCAGCCGGGCACGGTAATTGTGGATATTTCCATCGACCAGGGGGGGTGCGTGGAAACCATGGCGCCCCGTGGGTATGATGATCCCGCTTATTTGCGCCATGGTGTCTGGCATCTGGGGGTCACCAACCTGCCCGGCGCCGTGCCCCGGACGGCATCCCAGGCGCTTTCTGCAGCCCTGTTGCCTCATGTTGCCGCGCTGGCCCGGACACCGGCGGGGGAACAACCGGCCAGCCTGGCGTCCGCCTTGAGCATCCGTGGCGGCAGGCTCGTGGATGACCGGGTGCGAGCCGACCCAGCGCCGGCGTAACCGTCGAGAGGATTCCTTTGTCACCAGCGCCAACTTCCGGCCCATCCCCCTCCACCCGCGCCGGGCCAGCGGTGCGCGGCAGGCGGGAGGCGATTTTGTTGCTCAGCGCTGCGCTGGCGGGGTACCTGCTCGTCGCGCTGTTCAGCTTCGATGCCGGGGATCCAAGTTGGAGTCAGGTCGGTGATATGGGCCCGGTCCGGAATCGGGGGGGTGTGCTGGGTGCTTGGCTCGCCGATGCCCTGTTGACGGCATTCGGTTACCTGGCGTACGGCCTCTCTCCTTTGCTTGCCTATGCCGGATGGCGCCAGTTTCGTTCCCATGAGTCGCTTCCAGCCCAACGAAGCGAACTGGGTTGGCGCATTTTCGGTGGCATGCTGGCCATCCTGTCGGCGAGTGGACTGGCGGCCCTGCATCTGCGTGAGGATTTGCTGACCCTGCCACGGGGCGCCGGGGGCTGGATCGGGGACAAGGTCGCGGAGGGCGCCCTGGCGGCCTTCAATTCCTTGGGGTCCACCCTGATTCTGATGCCGCTCATGTTGGTGGGCATTACCTTGGCGACTCATTGGTCGTGGCTGCTGCTGCTGGATCGCACCGGCCGCCTGGCGTTGCACGGCTTGCGGCGCCTGCACGCCGTGCCTGGAGCATGGCGGACACGCCGCGCCGCACGTCCTGTTGCCGTTGCGATTCGTCCCGAGGATCGGCCTCCCCGGTCGCTCCGACCACGTCGTGGGGTGGATGATAGTGTGCGGATCGAACCACCGCCCCGGCCGGTGGGGATCAGTGATCGTGTCGAACGCGAACGCCAGGTGCCCATCTTCAAGGATCAGCCCGATTCCCCGTTGCCGCCCCTGGCTTTGCTGGATCCGCCCCAGCCGATGGAAACCAGCTATACGCCCGAGGCCCTGGAGGGCCTGTCACGGCTGGTAGAGATCAAGCTCGCCGACTTTGGCGTGACGGTGAAGGTGGTGGCGGTCCATCCGGGACCGGTCATCACCCGTTTCGAACTGCAGCCAGCGCCGGGGGTCAAGGTGAGCCAGATTTCCGGGCTCGCCAAGGATCTGGCCCGGGCGCTGTCGGCAGTGAGCGTGCGGGTGGTGGAAGTCATTCCGGGCAAGTCCGTGGTGGGACTGGAGATTCCCAATCCCCAGCGGGAGCTGGTGTGTCTGAGCGAGATCCTGCGCTCACAAGCCTATGACCAGTCGGCCTCGCCGCTGACCCTGGCGCTGGGCAAGGACATCGGCGGCCAGCCGGTGGTGGCGGATCTGGGGCGCATGCCCCACTTGCTGGTCGCCGGCACGACCGGCTCGGGCAAATCGGTGGCCATCAATGCCATGCTGCTGAGTTTGCTCTACAAGGCCAGCGCCGAGCAGGTGCGGATGATTCTCGTGGATCCCAAGATGCTGGAGCTGTCGGTCTACGAGGGTATTCCCCATTTGCTGGCGCCGGTCGTCACCGACATGCGGGATACCGCGAATGCCTTGCGCTGGTGTGTGGCGGAGATGGATCGGCGCTATCGGCTGATGGCCGCCTTGGGCGTGCGCAACATTGCCGGTCTCAATCGGCGCGTGACGGAATCGGCGCAGGCCGGGACGCCATTGAGCGATCCGCTACGGCCGTTGGATGGTGAAGGCAATCCGACGGTGCTGGCGTCACTGCCGTATCTGGTGGTGGTCATCGATGAGCTGGCCGACCTGATGATGGTGGCCGGCAAGAAAGTAGAGGAATTGATTGCCCGCCTCGCCCAGAAGGCCCGGGCATCAGGCATTCATCTGATCCTGGCGACGCAGCGGCCGTCGGTGGACGTGATCACCGGTCTCATCAAGGCCAACATTCCCACCCGCGTCGCGTTTCAGGTGTCGAGCAAGATCGATTCGCGCACGATTCTCGACCAGATGGGCGCCGAGGCCCTGCTGGGTCATGGCGACATGCTTTACCTGCCGCCCGGCACCGGTTATCCGCAGCGCGTCCATGGGGCATTCGCTTCCGACGCGGAGGTCCATCGCGTGGTGGCTTATCTCAAGACCCTGGGTCCACCGACGTATCTCGATGAGGTCTTGCAGGGACCCGACGAGGACAGCGCAAGCTTTACCGGCGGCGAAGGGGGCGGGGACCCCGAGCAGGATCCCCTCTACGATGATGCCTTGCGACTGGTGACCGAATCGCGCAAGGCCTCCGTCTCCGGCGTGCAGCGCCGGCTGCGCATTGGCTACAACCGGGCAGCGCGCCTGGTGGAAGCCATGGAGCGGGCGGGCGTGGTGGGCGCCCTGCAACCCAATGGCTCGCGCGAAGTGCTGGCGCCCCCTCCGGCGGGTCAGGACTGAACGCCATGAATCGAACACAGAGGATTGAAATGGGTATGGGTTTGCGTCTATGGGGCGGCTGTGCGCTGTGGCTGATCGGAATGGCCGTTGCCTGGGCGGGTGGCCTGCAGGATCTGGAATCTTTCAATGCCAAGGTGCGCACTTTTGAGGCCCAT
>JBAUIG010000071.1:0-2848 GCA_049682735.1 Candidatus Macondimonas sp.
GGGTCGTGGTGCAACAGGGCATTCTGCAAGGTTCCCGCCGGGTTGCCGGCGCCCGGATGGGCCACCAATCCCGGCGGCTTGTCGAGCACCAGCAAGGCGTCGTCTTCGTAAACCACCGTCAGCGCGATGGCCTCCGGTCGCAATGGCACCACGGGGGCCGGAGCAGGCGCATGCACGGCAATGGTCTGCCCTTCGAGCAGGCGATCGCTGGGCCGGCAAGGCGCGCCATCAACCTGCACATGCCCTTCCCGGATCCAGGCACTCAGGCGGGTGCGGGAATGATCGGGCAGCAATTGAGCCAGAATCTGGTCCAGGCGCTGCCCCGCCAATGCAGGCGAAACGGCGAAGGCATCACCGCATGAATCGGCTAAAGGGCGGATGTCGTTCAAGGGCTTTGATATACTCCGGCAAAATCCACTTTCCGGCGGCCGCCGGTCCTGAGCGTTAGTCTAAACCATGCCCTCATACGCCCGTCTCGTCCTTGCGCTGTTGTTCAGTCTCAGCCTGTCAGCCTGCTCCCTGATGCAATACCTGCCTGGCGGATCTTCCGACCCCGAGGATGAGGAGCCTGCGATCAATACCAATCGGCCTGCAGCGGAGATTTATCGCGAAGCCCATAAGGCGCTGGAAAGCGAAAGTTTCGACGGTGCAATCAAGCGCTTCAATGCCCTGGAATCCCGCTATCCTTTCGGAGCTTATGCCCAGCAGGCGCAGATCGAACTCATCTACGCCTACTATCGGCAGCGGGAATGGGAAATGGGCATCTCCACGGCGCAGCGTTTCCTGCGCGAGTATCCAAGTCATCCCCACGCCGACTATGTGCTCTACATGCAGGGGCGGATCAACTTCGAACGCAGTCTCGGGCTGGTGGAAAGCACCCTGCGCTCGAAATGGCTGGACATTGATGGCGCCGAACGCGATACCCAATACGCGCGTGGCGCATTCGCAGCCTTCGCCAATCTCGTCCGTCGTTACCCTGACAGTCCGTACGCCGCCGATGCCCGCCAGCGCATGCTGTTCCTGAAGGACCGCGTGGCACGCCATGATCTCGCCGTGGCCCGCTATTACCTGGAACGCGGCACCTACGTCGCCGCCGCCAATCGTGCCCAGGACATCCTGGCGGAATTCTCGGGGACCGACGCCGTCCTGCCGGCCTTGGACATTCTGGTCGACGCCTACAAAGCGTTGGGGCTTTCAGATATGGAGCATCAGGTACGGGCCTTACGCGATGAGGCCCGGAGCAAAGGAAGCTGACTACACCCATCCGCGCGAACAGGAAAGGCGATGTGGGATTCCTTTGAAATCCTCCGGCACCGCCACTTGGTGCATCATTACCCCACGGACCTGCCAGTCTCTCGCGAACAGCTCCACGCCATTCTGGAAGTGGCTTGCCCAGCCCAATCGGCCGGGGATCTCCGGTCCTATCGCATTTCGGTGTGGGCCATCCCTGCTCAGCACCAGGCATTACTAGCGGCCAGCGGCGAGGCGTTCTGACCGAATCGCCGATGTGCCTCGTGTTCTGCACCGATGGCGAGCGGGCGGTGGCTCGCTACGGTCAGCGCGGCGCCGATCTGTATGCCTTGCAAGATGCGGCCGTGGCGGCGGGGCTGGCGACCATCTGAGCGGGTGAATTCGACGAAACCCAGCCCCCCGGCTGGACATACTGTCCTCCCTGCGGCCCATTGCCCTGATTGTGCTGGGCGCGGTGGCCAAAACGCCTGGACACACTGCGGCGACCACTTAACGAGGTCGTGCTGGGCGACGGCTTGTCGCTTTGAGCCCGGTGTTCTCGGCTTGAATCCCATTCACCAGGAGGTGAATACCCATGTCGTCGCAACGCGCCCTGCATTTCGCCATTGCCGCCTATGGCCTGTTCCTGCTCAGCTTGAGCGGGCTGGTGCTGTTTCTCCACGATCTCTGGCTGCCCTGGACAGCCGGCACCGGCGAACTTTCCGGAGGATGGGGCCGAACCCTCGCCATCAACACCGGACTGATCGCCCTGTTTGGCCTGCAGCACAGCATCATGGCTCGCCCGGCCTTCAAGCGGCGCTGGACCCGGCTGGTGCCCGAACACCTGGAGCGCAGCGCCTATGTGGCAGCCTCCAGCCTGGCGCTGATCATCCTCATGGGGTTCTGGCAGCCCATGCCGGGGGTGATCTGGCACATGACCTGGCAACCCGCCGTGACCATCTGCCTGGTGTTGCTCGGATTCGGGCTGGTGATTTCTTTATGGGCGACCTTCCTCACCGACCACTTCGACCTGTTCGGGCTGCGCCAGGCTTATCTGCACGACCAGGGACTGCCCTACACGCCCGTGCCCTTCAAGATGGGCCTGCTCTATCGGTATGTGCGCCATCCCATGATGCTGGGCATGTTGCTGTTGTTCTGGGTGACTCCCTACCTGACCGTCGGGCATCTGTTCCTGGCCAGCGGTTTGACGCTCTACATCCTCATCGGTGTGCACTACGAGGAACGGGACCTGATGCGGCATCTGGGACCCGACTACGCCCGCTATCGGGAAACGACGCCGTTGTTGTTCCCCCGTTTCGTGCATGCGCCGCCGATGCCGGGACACTGAAGCTTGGCGGGCGGCCATGGCGGGTTTTCAAGCCCATGGCCGCCGGGTTATCATTCGCGATCTTCACGCGCCGGAATAGCTCAGTCGGTAGAGCAGCGCATTCGTAATGCGAAGGTCGGGGGTTCGACTCCTCTTTCCGGCACCACTTGAAGTGAGAAGGGCAACCCAAGTGGGTTGCCTTTTTTGCTTTGGGCCTTCCGCATGAAGGTCCAACGACGGAGGCCACTGATACACGAGGAGGTCCCGGGTGACACTTGAACAGTGCTTCGT
>JBAUIG010000072.1:0-10090 GCA_049682735.1 Candidatus Macondimonas sp.
AGATGGCATCGACCGCTCGGGGCCAGGCTGGTGAAGCCTTGAACGCCTCGATCGCCCGCTCCGGGAGGCGCACTGACTTTCGTGCCCATGCCTCGACGGCATCTTCATGTCGGCCTTCGTCCAGCGCGGTGAGCATCTCCGTGCGTCCGGGAGTCGGGCTGTCGTCAATCGGGAGTGGCGGCTCGTAGAGAACTGCCCCGGCGAACGGGGTCGTGTCCCGACGCAGCGTCTCGAGCGCGATCACCGCGCCGATCGAGTGTCCGACCAGCACGGCATCTGGTTCGAGCAGCGCTGCGACGGCGAGTACATCGTCGACCTCGGCGCTGAAGTCGGCGTAGTCCTCGCCACGGCCGCTGCCACCTCGACCTCGGCGGTCAAACCAGACCGCCCCCACGTCATCGGGGAGATATGGCAGTACCAAGCGCCACATCGACGCGTCGGGGAAGGAGTGGACGAGTAGAACGCGGCGCCTGGCGCCGGATTCCTGCCAAGCGATTGAAGTCCCGTCTGCTGACTCCACGACGTGCTTCATCACCGGGAATCCTCCGGCCCGCTGAATCGATTAGTTGATTCGGTCATGGGGTTCACCTTCAAATATCTCCGGATTTAAAACATGTCATCTGTTTTAATCGGGCGCGGCGTCATGTGATGTTTGCTGTTGGCGCGGCGAATTTGGGTATGACGCTCATCAGCATTCTCCTGCATCTATACCTTTAAAAAAGTATAGTCTCAGGCTGATGAAAAGCAGGATCTGAACGCTGTGGACTCATCATGGTGTTCATTTTGCTGCTATGTAACCCCACGGAAAGTCACCATAACCGGACTTTGGTGGTTCTTATTGCCACCCTTTTGCCTCTGTCATTGCGATGGCCAGCAGCCTGAATTGCAATTCGCGGATCAGCTGGCACTACAGAAGCAAAAGCTCTGGTGTTATCAGAAGCCAAATGCCTGTGACCTACGATCATGCAGGTTCGGGCGTCCGAGTAATCGGATCGCGTCCACCTGCTGCTGAGATATCTTGGTGCCCACGGGATGCGTACGGACACTGCAATGTGGGCGTAGTAGTAGTGGCAACCCGCCCTCGGACTGGCAAGCATAAGCATATCCGGCGCTGGGCTTCCCCGGCTCCTATCGCAGATTGCAGCTGCTCAATGGCGAGCCTAGAAAAAGCGCCGGGGCACGCCGGTCTGATCCACGATGGTGCTGGCGATCTCCTCGATCGACTTGAAGGTGGAGTTGATCCAGGGGATCGACTCCACCTCGAACAGGCGCTGGGCTTCATGGATTTCCCAGGCGCATTGTTTCGGCGAGGAATAGGGGCTGTTGGGGCGGCGTTCGGATCGAATCTGAACCAGCCGTTCCGGATCGATGCTCAGGCCGTAGAGTTTCTTGCGATGTGGTGCCAGCCGATCTGGCAGCACCATGGCATGCAGGTCATCTTCGATCAACGGATAATTCGCGGCGCGCAGGCCGAACTGCAGCGCCAGATAAAGACAGGTCGGGGTCTTGCCGCAGCGGGAAACGCCGACCAGGATGATCTCGGCCTGGCGGTAATTGTGGGGCGCGTTGCCGTCATCGTTTTCGAGAGCGAAATGCATGGCCTCGATGCGGGCCTGATAGGCGCGCTGGTTGGCGATGCCATGAGCGCGCCCCGCGCTGTGGGTGGACTCCAGGCCCAGCTCCATTTCGAGCGGATCGATAAAGGTCCCGAACAAATCCAGGAGATAGCCCTGGCTCTGTTGCAGCATGGTGATGACCCGATCATCGACCAGGGTGCAGAACAGCAAGGGGCGCACGCCATCATCGCGCGCCGCCCGATCGATCATCTCCACCGTGCGCCGCGCCTTTTCCTCGCTCTGAATAAAAGGCACACTGATCTGGCGGAATTCCACCCCATCAAATTGGGTGAGCAAGCTTCCGCCCAGCGTTTCGGCAGTAATCCCGGTGCGGTCGGAAAGATAGAAAACGGTACGTTTACTGACCATCTATGATAACCTGCGCCCGCTAAAAAACCGCGCCACAATAGTGTCTTCCGCCATTGACAAGGCGGCCACTGAATGGAACCTTCCCGGCAGGTTAGGCGACTTCGGCAATCGCTTCAACCACGACCGGAACGGGCACGCCGGCACCCCATGCACGGCATCCTCTCAACCTCTGGGGGTTTGGTCTTGGAAAGCTATGTCATCTGGTTTGATGGCCTTGGGATGGGCGATGTAGACCGCGTGGGCGGCAAGAATGCCTCCCTCGGCGAAATGATCAGCAATTTGCGCTCCGCGGGCGTTCATGTGCCGGATGGCTTCGCCACCACGGCGCAGGCCTATCGGGATTTCCTGCGCGAAACCGGATTGCAGGAGCGCATTGATTCCACCTTGGCCGCGCTCGATGTGGATGACGTGAATACCCTGGCCAAGACCGGCGCTGAAATTCGTCGCTGGATCCTGGAGGCGCCCCTGCCTGCGCGACTCAATGACGAGATCGCGACCGCTTATCGCCAGATGATGGCGGAGGCCGGCGGCGAGATTTCCGTCGCCGTACGCTCTTCGGCCACCGCCGAGGACTTGCCGGATGCCTCCTTCGCCGGACAGCAGGAAACCTTCCTGAATGTCGAGGGCCTGGATGCGGTCCTGCATGCGATCCGGGAAGTGTTTGCGTCTCTCTACAACGACCGCGCCATTTCCTACCGCGTCCACAAGGGCTTTGACCACAGCCTGGTCGCTCTTTCCGCCGGCATCCAGCGCATGGTGCGCAGCGATGTCGGTGCATCCGGCGTCATGTTCACGCTGGACACCGAGTCCGGCTTCAATGGCGTGGTGTTCATCACCGCCTCCTACGGCCTGGGCGAGATGGTGGTCCAGGGGGCGGTCAATCCCGACGAATTCTATGTTCACAAGGCCACCCTGGAAGCTGGACGCCCCGCCGTGCTGCGGCGCGTACTGGGCACCAAGCTGATCCAGATGATCTATGCCGACCCTGCCCAGGGCGGCAAGCGCGTCGAGACCGTGCCGGTTCCGGAAAGCGATCGCCAGCGCTTTTGCTTGACCGACCTGGAAATCGAGGAATTGGGGCGTCAGGCCTTGATCATCGAAAAGCACTACGGTCGGCCCATGGACATCGAATGGGGCAAGGACGGCCGCGACGGCAAGATTTACATCCTTCAGGCCCGTCCGGAAACCGTCAAGAGCAATGTCACGCATCGGACCCTGGAACGCTACCTGCTGAAAGAAAAGCCAGGCGCCCCGTTGGCGCAAGGACGAGCCATCGGCCAGAAGATCGGTGCCGGTCCGGTGCGCATTATCAACGACATTTCCCAGATGGACCGCGTCCAGCCCGGTGATGTATTGGTGACCGACATGACCGACCCGGACTGGGAACCGATCATGAAACGGGCCGCCGCCATCGTCACCAACCGCGGTGGACGTACTTGCCATGCCGCCATCATCGCCCGGGAACTGGGCATCCCCGCCGTGGTGGGATGCGGCAATGCCACGGCGACGATCAAGGACGGCGAGCCGGTCACGGTCTCCTGCGCCGAAGGTGATACCGGCATGGTCTATCCCGGTCAGTTGGCGTTCGAATTGCGCACCGCGGAACTCGACGCCATGCCCGAGATTCCGGTCAAGATCATGATGAACGTCGGCAACCCCGACCGCGCCTTCGACTTTGCCATGCTGCCGCACAACGGCATTGGGCTGGCGCGGCTCGAATTCATCATCAATCGGATGATTGGCGTGCATCCCAAGGCCCTGCTCCATTTCGACGAACAGGCACCCGAACTGCAGGCCCAGATCCGCAAGCAGATGGCGGGCTATTCCGACCCGGTGGAGTTTTATGTCGCCCGTCTGACAGAAGGCATTGCCACATTGGCTGCGGCATTCTGGCCGCATCCTGTGATCGTACGAACCTCGGACTTCAAGTCCAATGAGTACGCCAACCTGATTGGCGGCGCGCAGTACGAGCCTCACGAGGAAAATCCGATGCTGGGTTTCCGTGGTGCCTCGCGTTACGTGTCGGAAGACTTCAAGCCCTGCTTTGAACTGGAATGCCAGGCGCTGAAGCGGGTTCGCAATGACATGGGGCTCACCAACGTGCAGGTGATGATTCCCTTCGTACGCACCCCCGAGGGCGCCCGCAAGGTCACCGTCCTATTGGCCGAGAATGGGCTCAAGCGTGGGGAAAACGACCTCAAGCTCATCATGATGTGCGAACTGCCCTCCAACGCCCTGTTGGCCGATGAGTTTCTGCAGTATTTCGACGGCTTCTCCATTGGCTCCAACGACCTGACCCAGTTGACGCTGGGGCTGGATCGGGACTCGGCCGTGGTGGCGGGCATGTTCGATGAGCGCAATCCGGCCGTCAAAAAACTGCTGGCCATGGCCATCGCCGCCTGCCGGGCCCAAAACAAGTATGTCGGCATCTGCGGCCAGGGGCCATCCGATCATCCCGATCTCGCCAAATGGCTGGTGGAACAGGGCATCCAGAGCATGTCCCTCAATCCCGACACGGTCATCCCCACCTGGCTTTACCTCGCCGAGAAGAAAGTCGCGCCGTGAAAATATCGGCTGGCCGCCACATCAGGTAGGGCATATGCCCTACCCGATTCCTGACCCGCCGTGATCAAGCGCCTTCATCCTGCCGCCCTGCTGATCCTGGGATCGAGCTTCCTTTTTGCCAGCATGGGCGCGCTGATCAAGATGGTTGCGCCGGATCTCGGCAACCCCATGGTCGTGTTTTTCCGCAACGCCTTCGGTCTGCTCGCGCTCACACCCTGGTTATGGCGGCTACGCACCGAGGGTTTGCGCAGTGATCACCTGGGCCTGCACCTGATTCGCGACGGCACCGGCTTGGCCGCCATGGCATGCTTTTTCTACGCCATTCCCCGCCTTGATCTGGCCAATGCCATGCTCCTCAACTACAGCGCCCCGTTGTTCATCCCTTTCATCGCCTGGATCTGGCTGAAGGAGCGTATCGCGCCTACCGTGGCCCTGGCGGTGCCCGTAGGCTTCATTGGCCTGGTGATGATTCTGAAACCCACGGTGGCCATGACGTCGCCCGCCCTGATTGGCCTGTTGTCGGGATTCCTTGCCGCCATCGCCATGGTGGGCATTCGCCGCATGGCGGGGGTCGAGCCGCCCTTGCGCACAGTGTTTTACTTTTCCCTCTTCAGCACGCTGGTCTCCGGCCTGGCCCTGCCTTGGAGCTGGCAAACGCCAAGGGGTTGGCACTGGCTCGCGTTGCTCGGGATCGGCGGGCTGGCCGCAGCGGCGCAAATGCTGCTCACCATGGCCTATAACCGGGCACCGGCCGCCCAAACCGGGGTGTATACCTATCTCGCAGTAGCCTTCGGTGGGATTTATGGCTGGGCGCTATGGGACGAACGCCCCGATGCCTGGAGCCTGTTGGGTATGGGGTTGGTCATCGCGGCTGCTGTGTGGGCCAGCCGCTTGCCCCGCCCCATCAGCGCCCCGCCCCAGCGGGTGCCTGCGCGGCATTGACGAAAATGTGCTGACGGTAGAAGGTGAGTTCCGCGACCGAGTCTCGAATGTCGTCCAGTGCGAGATGGGCGCCAGATTTCTTGAAGCCGCGACTGATCTCGGGAAGCCAGCGGCGGGCCAATTCCTTGATCGTGCTGACGTCGATATGACGGTAGTGGAAATAGGCCTCCAGGGTGGGCATGAGCCGATGCAGAAAACGCCGATCCTGGCAGATGCTGTTGCCGCACATGGGAGAGGCCCCTGCAGGCACCCAACGGCGCAGGAATTCCAGCGTGCGGCGTTCCGCTTCGAGCGGATCGATGCGGCTGGCCCGCACCCGCTCCAGCAGTCCCGAACCCAGATGCTGGCGTTTGTTCCAGTCATCCATATGATCGAGGACGGTTTCGGGCTGATGGATGGCGACGACCGGCCCCTCAGCCAGCACCCGCAGGTCCTTGTCTGTGATGAGGGTGGCAATTTCGATGATTTGGTCCCGATCGGTATCCAGACCTGTCATCTCAAGATCGATCCAGATCAGATGGTCAGCGCTGACCGTCATGCGATTTCCTTGTCATTATGAATGCTCGTGACATTCTATCAGGCAGGGCAAGGGTGTATGCCGCCGTAATGATCAAATGGGTTAGGATGGCCCACTCAATGCTGCGCGAGGAACCCTGTTCATGAATGACGCGACGCCGGTCCTGGCACAGAAACGCTGCCGCCCCTGCGAAGGCAACCTGCCACCGCTTGCGCCCGAGCGGGTGCTGACCCTGTTGCCCAGACTCCATCCCGACTGGCATTTGCGTGAAGACGGCCGCGGGATCGAGCGCGTGTTGCGCTTTCGCAACTACTACCAGACCGGTGCCTTCGTCAATGCGGTGATGTGGATCGCCCATCAGGAAGACCATCATCCCGACATCCTGTTCGGCTACAATGAGGCCCGCGTCAGCTATACCACTCACGCGATCGACGGCCTGTCGGAAAATGATTTCATCTGTGCCGCCAAGGTGGATGCCCTGTTCCCTGCCGATGAGTGAGGTCGTCAAGACCGACTGGGCTCGAGTCCTGGTCGACCATGGTCGTAACCTGCAGCTGGAAACGCCGGAAGGCCAGCGCCTCCGAGCCCAAGGCCGCCGCATTACCCCGCCGCCGGTCACTGGGGATCGCGTCCACTTCGAGGATCTGGGGGGTGGTCAGGCGCGGATTCTGGCGGTTCTCCCGCGCGGTCCGACTTTTCGCCGCCTGGAGGGCCGCCTCAACAGCCGTGTGGCGGCGGCCAATGTCGATCAATTATTGATTGTCTTTGCGCCGCAGCCCGAACCTGAACCCGAACTGCTGGACCGCTATCTGGTCGCAGCCCACGTGCTGGGCTTGCGTCCTGTGCTGTTGATGAACAAGGCCGACCTGCCAGTCACCCAATGCGCACAAGCAGAAAACGTGCTGGCCGAGTACACGGCGCTGGGTTACCCCTGTTTGCGTATCAGTAGTCGCACAAATGTCGGCTTGGACGCGCTTCGAGACCACATGGCGGGAATGGCCAGCTTGCTGGTAGGGCAGTCAGGGGTAGGCAAATCGGCGCTCACCAATGCGCTGGTTCCCGGCGCGCTGAGTCGGGTCGGTGAACTTTCCGAGGCCCTGGGCACCGGGCGTCATACCACCACCACCACCCGTTGGCATCCGCTAACCGGGGGAGGCGCACTGCTCGACGCGCCGGGCGTGCGGGATTTCAAACTCTGGCCCTTGGCGCCCCATGAACTGCTGCAGGGTTTCCCGGAATTTTCTGGACTTGCGACTTGTCGCTTCGCCAACTGCCTACATCAAAATGAACCCGACTGCGCGGTACGCGCTGCGCGCGAGGACGGACGCATCCCGGCGCGGCGCCATGACCATTACCTGCGCCTTTTGACCCAGATGCAGCAAACCCCGGCCTGGCGACGGGACAATTAGTCATACGCTTCATAGAGCCAATGACGTAGTCGATAAGGCGCGCCGGATTGCATCCAGCGCAAAGCAAGCAGCGGCATTGAAAACAGGCACACACAACTCCCAGCCAGCCAGACGTGCCGTTGAACCTATTCCGGATCTGGCTCCAAGCCACCAAAGCGCCGCAAGGCCAGGCAGCGTGAACTTAAGCGCTGGCTGGTTGTCATTGAAATACCGTTTCTTTAAGGAGAGGAGCATGCCATGACGAAGGATCACGGCTCATCCATCAAGGACGATACGCGCTACGAAAAACTCCGCGAGCACGGTAACAGCAAGAAAAAGTCCGCCCGCATCGCCTATACCTCCCCGCATAAGACGGCCAGTCGTGGTGGGAAAGCAGGTAAGTACGAGGACCAGAACCGCGAACAAGTGTGCGAAAAAGCCACGAAGCTCGGCATACCCGGCCGTTCGCGCATATGTAAGGACGACCTCGTTCACGCATTGCGTGATCACTGAGAGGCCGCGATGGCTCGTCCGGTCTGGCGCGGTCACATTGCCTTCGGGTTAGTGAGCATTCCGGTGGTGCTGTACGCGGCGGAACACCGCAGCGAGCTGCAATTTCGCATGCTCGATTCGCGTAACCATGCCCGCGTACGCTACGAGCGCGTAAATGAGGAAACCGGCGCCGAGGTGCCCTGGAACCAGATTGTGCGCGCCTTTGAGTACGATACCGGCAACTACGTGGTGCTCAGCGATGAGGACTTCCAGCGCGCCGCGCCGGAGTCTTCCCACAGCGCGGACATCGAGTGCTTCGTGCCCCAGGACGCCATCTGCGCCAAGTGGTTCGACAAGCCCTATTACCTGGTACCGGACCGCAAGGCCAAGGGCGAAAAAGGTTACGCCCTGCTACGTGACGCGCTCAAGAAAAGCGGTCGTGTCGGTATTGTCACGGTGGTGATTCGTACGCGAGCGCACCTCGCCGCACTCATTCCGGAGGGCGATGTATTGCTCTTGAACCTGTTGCGCTATCACCAGGAACTGCACGGCGTTGAAGACCTTGGCCTGCCAGCAGGCACCTTTGAGGCGCCCAAGATCAAGCCCCGCGAACAGGAGATGGCGGAACAGCTTATCGAGTCCATGAGCAGTGCATGGCAGCCGCAGGATTGGCAGGACGACTACCGTGCGCAGTTGCGCGCTTACATCGACCAGCGCATCGCCGCCGGGCAGGTGGAAAGCTCGCCTGAAGATGAGGAGCCAACCGAGCCACGCAGCGCGGATATTCTGGACATGACGGCACTACTCAAGCGCAGTTTGGAGCGCCGTCAGGGCCAGGTAGCAGCCGACGTCCCTAAGCCCCGCGCCGCCCGCAAGCCGGCGGCGCGCAAGGCGCCCGAGCGCAAGCCTGCCGCCAAAACCAAAACCGCCAAGCCTCCCACCAAGCGCAAGCGCGCAGCGTAAAGCGCCATGGGGCTCGACACCTACCGCGCCAAACGCAACTTCTCGCGCACGCCGGAACCGCCTGATGCGCCCGGCATGGCAGGCAGCCAGCTGCGTTACGTCATCCAGCGCCATGCCGCGCGCCGCCTGCATTATGACTTCCGTCTGGAGCTCGACGGCGTCCTCAAGAGCTGGGCGGTACCCAAGGGCCCCAGCCCGAATCCTGCCGACAAACGCCTGGCCGTGCACGTGGAGGACCACCCGCTGGCCTATGGCGACTTCGAGGGCACCATTCCTACCGGCGAGTACGGTGCTGGCACGGTGCAGCTATGGGACCACGGTTGGTGGCAGCCAATTGGTGACCCGCATGCCGGCTACCAGCGCGGTAAGCTCGAGTTCGTGCTACACGGCCAGCGTCTCAAGGGCCATTGGGCTTTGGTGCGCATGCACGGGCGCTCCCGCGGCGACGCAGACAACTGGCTGCTGATCAAGGAACGCGACGACGCTGGCGGCGAGGCGCCCGCAGAGAGTGATCGCAGCGTCGCATCTGCGCGGAGCATGGACGAGATTACCGCAAATGCCGCGCCCCGACGCCGCGCCGCACCGCTGTTTGCTGCGCCATCCAGTGGGCCAGACATGGCGGCTGATCCGCCGGCAAATCTGCGCCCGATGCTCGCCACCTTGGTCAAGACCCTACCCGAGGGCGGCACTTGGCTGCATGAGATCAAGCTCGACGGCTACCGGCTACTGGCCCATGTGCGCGCGGACGGCGTGCGCCTGTACACACGCAGCGGCCAGGACTGGACCGCGCGCCTGCGCCCGCTGGCAGACGCTATTGCCGGCGCCGAATTGCCACGATGCGTGCTGGACGGCGAACTGGTGGTGTTCGATGCCGCCGGCATCAGCCGTTTCCAGCTGCTCCAGCAGGCGATTGGCGAGAGTGGTCGCGAGAGCAAGGGCAAGAGCAAGGGAGACGCCAGCGCGCTGCACTATGTGGCGTTCGACCTGCCCTGGTGCGCTGGCGCGGACCTGCGCGACCAGCCGCTGCATGCGCGCAAGGCCCGACTGGCGCAGCTTCTGGCCGGCGTGAAGACCCCCAAGCTGCGCTATGGCGATCATGTGGAAGCTCAGGGCGCGGAGTTCTTTGCGCAGGCCTGCCGGCATGGGCTGGAAGGCATCATCGCCAAGCAGATCGACAGCACGTATCGCAGCGCGCGCAGCCGCAGCTGGCTCAAGCTAAAATGTGGCGCGCGCCAGGA
>JBAUIG010000073.1:0-2601 GCA_049682735.1 Candidatus Macondimonas sp.
TCTGGGTCGAAAGTGGCCGGGGCTGGGATGTGGTGATGCAGTTCGCCATTCCGCCGGACTGGCCGGTGGAAGGGAGGGGGACCTATGTGGACGCGGTGAAGCCCGAGAAATCCTATGCGTATGAAAGTTTCCCCGATGCCCTGCCTCGCTTCGGTTTCCAGGTCACCAAGCTCCCGGTGGGCAAGCTCGACATCGACCTGACGGCCATACTCTGGGTCCCCGCCACCGTGGGCCAGGCAGGACCCGAGCGCTTCATCAAGCAAATGGACAACCCGCCGCGTCTGGAAGCCCAATCGCCGCCCATTTGAACCAGATCCTTCACGCCCGGCGCGCCACCGCCGGGCGTTTCACTCGCCCTCTCCTGCGGATGGCACCGCCACCTGCACGGCGCCCGGCTTGATCGTGAGGCGAATCGGCGTGTAACGGATGATTTCTCCATCCCCCTGGACCGGCAAACGCGGCCGGCAATCCAGCTCGATCGATGTCCGGGCCGTCAGGTAGCGGATGCGGCGGTTGCGATGATGCTGGCCGGTAAAGAAATCCCAGCCAATGCCGGCAAAGTCGAACATCGTCCGACTGTTGAGAATGCAGAGGTCAATCACGCCGTCGTCGGGCGCCACATGGTCGCCGAGGCGCACGGCTTCGATGCCCCAGATCCCGCCATTGGCGATGAAGACCTGCTTGGCATGCATACGGTGGCGCACGCCGTCCACGACAATCTCGAAGCGATGCGGCTGCAGACCGCTCAAGGTGCGCAGCGCGGTCCAGACATAGGCCAGGCGGCCGAAGCGTCGCTTGGCCGCCTGGTCCGTGTCGCGGATCATCAGCGATGACAAGCCCACGCCCAGATGCAGTAGGTAGAGATGCTCATCGCACACCATGCCATCCACGTCGCGCACACGGAAATCGACAAGCAGTGCGCAGGCCGCCTCCAATTCCAGCGGAATCCCCATTTCACGGGCAAAAATATTGGCAGTCCCCGTGGGAATGACGGCCAGCGGCACAGACTCCCCCGCAACGCCTTCGCCGACCTGGGACACGGTGCCATCGCCACCGATCGCAATCACCAGCTCGGCGCCCCCCGCAACCGCTTCACGCACCCGGGCCGGTACATCCTCGTCCTCGGCGCCAGTGGTTTGGTAAATCTCACAGCTTTGTCCGGTGCGCGCGCAGTGCGCCTCCAGGGCGGCGCGCACCTGTTCGGCATCACAACTCCCGCCCATGGGATTGAGTACGCCAAACAGGCGTTGTGGAGAACCAGACTCAGGGGTATGCATGTGAAGGTCTTCCTGGTGAGAAACCACAGGCCGGGTAATTCGGCAGCGTGTGGGTTACTTGGGACTCCAGATAAGCATGATTCGCTTACAAGTCGTCATGCATGGTCTCTCGCGCACCCCACAAGGCCAGCAGCGTCAGCAGCGCAGCCCCCGAAAGATAAAAGCCGACCGTATGCAGGCCGTAGCGGGTCGCCAGCCAGGTGGCGATATAAGGTGCCAGGGAGGCACCGAAAATACCGGCCAGGTTGAAGGCGAGCGACGCTCCCGTATAGCGCACTGCGGTGGGAAACTGCTCGCTCAGCACGGTGCCCAGGGGCCCATAGGTAAGGCCCATCAAGGCCAGGCCCAGCGCCATGAACAGGATCACCGGTCCCTCACCACCCGCGCCGAGCAAGGGCGCGAACAACAGACCGAACAGCGCAATGCCCCCGCTCGCTGCCATCAACATCCGCCGGCGGCCATGGCGATCTGCCAGATGAGCGGAAATGGGGATGGTGAACGCGAAAAACAGCACACCGAAAAGCTGGATCAGCAAAAAGCGCTCGCGGGAAAAATTCAGGGCGGTCGTGCCCCAGGTCAGGGTGAAAACCGTCATCAGATAGAACAGCACGAAAGTGCACAGCGCCATGATCGTGCCACGCACGAGTGCGCCGGAGTGATCGCGCAACACCGTGAGTATCGGCAGCCGCTCCCGTGCATCGGCATCCAGTGCGCGCTGGAATACTGGCGTTTCGTGCAGGTTCAGCCGCACCCACAGCCCCACGACCACCAGAATGCTGCTGGCCAGGAAAGGCGCCCGCCAACCCCAGCGGAAAAATTGCGCATCGCTCAGGAAATGGGTCAGCAACAGGAACGAGCCGCCCGAGAGAATGAAGCCGATCGGCGCGCCCAGTTGCGGAAACATGCCGTACCAGGCGCGCCGCCCCGGCGGCGCGTTTTCTGTGGCCAGCAGGACTGCGCCGCCCCATTCCCCACCCAGTCCCAGCCCTTGGCCGAAGCGGCACATCGCCAGCAACAGCCGCGCCATCACGCCGATCTGGGCATAGGTGGGCAACAAGCCGATGAGCAGGGTGGACAAGCCCATGGTCAGCAGCGCCGCCACCAGGGTGGCCTTGCGACCGATACGGTCGCCGAAATGGCCGAACAGCGCCGATCCCAACGGGCGGGCGAAGAAGGCAAGGGCAAAGGTGGCCAGTGACTGCAGCATTGCGGTGGTCGCGTCGCCGGCCGGGAAAAACAGCTGCGGGAAGACCAGCACCGCAGCAGTGGCATAGATGTAGAAATCGAAGAATTCGATGGTGGTGCCGATCAGGCTGGCAAACAG
>JBAUIG010000074.1:0-2504 GCA_049682735.1 Candidatus Macondimonas sp.
GGTCATTCGCTACCGCGCCGATCATGCCGCCATGCAGGCGCTGTTGGCCTATTTGCTGGAGGATTGTTGCCAGGGCGATGCCAGCATCTGCGCGCCCTTGATGGAGACTTTGCGCTGCGCCTGTTGATGCGGACCACCGCGTGCCCATTGGCCCGCCCTTTTCCGGCCCTGTGTGATGGAGAGACCGACCATGTCCGAGCGACCCTACAACGTCCTGTTTCTGTGCACCGGCAACTCGGCCCGCAGCATCCTGGCCGAGGCCGTGCTCAACCGGCTGGGCAATGGACGGTTTCGTGGCTACAGCGCCGGCAGCTTTCCCAAGGACGCGGTTCATCCGCTGGCCCTGGAACTGCTGCGTCGGCAGAACTACCCCATCGCGGAACTGCGCTCGAAAAGCTGGGATGAATTTGCCGCCCCCGGCGCTCCCCCGCTGGATTTCGTCTTTACGGTCTGCGATCGGGCCGCGAGCGAGGCCTGTCCCATCTGGCCGGGTCAGCCCATGAGTGCCCATTGGGGATTGCCGGATCCGGCCGCTGTCGAGGGCACGGAGATGGAAAAACACCTGGCGTTTGCCAACACCCTGCGGCATCTGGAACGGCGCATCGGGATCTTCGTCAACCTGCCGCTGGCATCGCTGGATCGCATGGCGCTCAAGCGCCGACTGGATGACATCGGCCGCAACGACGCCTGATCTGGGCCCTGCCCCGCATGGCGGTACGCGCCGCCGTGCGGGGCAGATTCAAGCCTCAGATGACCTTCAGGCTTTTGAGTTGTGCGATTTCCGGGGCGGACAATCCCCAGTCGGCCAGCGCCTCGTCGTTGTGCTGGCCCGCCTTGGGCGGCGTTGTGGGCAGCTCGCCCGGCGTGCGGCTGAAGCGCGGCGCCGGAGCCGGCTGCACCACGCCGTCACGCTCCACGAAGGTCTGGCGCGCCACGTTGTGGGGATGCCGTGGCGCCTCCTCCATGCTCAGCACCGGCCCGAAGCAGACATCGCTACCCTCCATGATCTCGGTCCATTCATCCCGCGTCCGGGTCAGGAAGACGGCCTGCAGCTTGGCCTTGAGCTCCGGCCATTTGCGCTGGTTCATCTGGTTGCGGAATTCCGGGTCGTCCTTCAGTCCCGTTTTTTCCAGCAACAAGGCATAGAACTGCGGCTCGATCGAGCCAATGGCGACGTGACGGCCATCCTTGCAGGTGTAGGTGTCGTAGAAATGCGCGGCACCGTCCAGCAGGTTGCTTTCAGGGCTGTCCTTCCACATGCCGGCTGCCTTGAAGCCATACATCATAGTCATGAGTAGCGCCGCGCCGTCGGTCATGGCGGTGTCGATGACCTGGCCCTTGCCGGAGCGCTGCCGTTCCAGTAGGGCGCAGACGATGCCGTAGGCCTGCAACAGGCCGCCACCCCCGAAATCGCCCACCAGATTGATCGGCGGCACCGGCCGCTCGCCGGCCCGCCCGATGGCATGCAGCGCGCCACTGATGGCGATGTAGTTCATGTCATGGCCGGCGGCATGGGCCAGGGGACCGAACTGACCCCAGCCGGTCATGCGCGCGTAGACCAGCTTGGGATTGCGCGCCAGACACATCTCCGGCCCCAAGCCGAGCCGCTCCATCACGCCCGGCCGGTAGCCTTCCATCAACACGTCGGCCCGTTCCGCCAGGCGCAGCACGGTGTCCACGCCCTCGGGCTTTTTCAGGTCAACGGTCACCGAACGCCGGCCACGACCCAGCACGTCGAACTTGCCGCTCAGGCCGGGGACATTCTTCTTGTCGACCCGCAGGATCTCCGCCCCCATGTCCGCCAGCATCATGCCGCAGAACGGGCCGGGTCCGATCCCGGCAATTTCGAGTACCTTTACGCCTTCCAATGGTCCCATGGTCGCCTCCCTGGCTGATTTCCGGCTCCCCCTTGGAGCCGTTTGCAAGGGTCCAAGCATAGCGGATTGGATCGATTGAGGAATCCGCATGACCGTTTTGGATCACGGCAATGGGTTCTTGAGGCAGGTCGAACACATCTGGCAATGACGGGTCCAGATTGCGGTGGCGGGTTCCCAACCGCCTAAAATCAAGGCGAGGGGAATACAACCGAATTCCACTACCGTGAGATCAGCAGCCAGGAATTCGTCCGTACCGTGAGCCTGCCTGCGTCCGTGGATGTGGATAAGGCCACGGCAAGCTGCAAGGACGGCCTGTTGGAGATCACCCTGCCCAAGCGCGAAGTGGTCCGCAAACAAAAACTCACGATCCAGAGCGCGTGATCTTTGAGGAGGCCCGGGCACTCTGCCCGGGCCTCGCCCTTGCGCGGGTTAGGTGGGCTGGGGTAAAACCGCTCCATTGCTCTCCACACGGCTTCCCGATGCGTACCGCCCTGCAACCGCTGCTCCGTCTCCGCCTGGTTCTGTTGATCCTCACCCTCACAAGCCTGCATGTCGCTATGGCAGCGGATCCATCCAACGCCGGTCCGCGTATCCCCACGGTCACTGAGCTACAAGAAGCTGTAGCAG
>JBAUIG010000075.1:0-4155 GCA_049682735.1 Candidatus Macondimonas sp.
CCGCGGATGTCGATTTCCTCGATATTGAACAGGCCCGGTTTGCTGGTGAGCTGCTCGTTGGCCTGGTCGATGGTGAGAGACATGGTGCACTCCTTGGCGGGTTCATTCGATGGTGTCGAAAATATGCGAGGCAGGGATCCAGACCCGCCTCACTGAGAACATTGCAAATGGGACGATCCGCGTCAGTTTATCAAGGGGCCTGCCGCCGCGTCGCGCATCACACGGCAATCAGGCTCCCCCATAACGCAGCCGGGTGCGCTGTTCCAGCCGGCGCAGGAATTCTGCCATGACCTCCTCATACATCTGTTCTTTCAGGATCTCGTCCTCGACGCCGGCGTCAAGATTGGGATTGTCATTGATTTCAATGACGCAGACGCCTTGCCGGGTTTGTTTGAGATCGACCCCGTAGAGCCCGGTGCCGATCAAGCGAGCCGCCTTCACCGCGGTGCGCAGGACCACAGCCGGCACGCGCTCCAGCGGCAGGGTGCGGGAGTTCCCGGCGGCCATGCCGCCCCCGATCTTGTGATCGTAGATCTGCCAGTGATCCTTGCTCATGAAATATTGGCAGGCATAGAACGGCTGGCGGTTGAGGATGCCGATGCGCCAGTCGTATTCGGTGTAGAGATATTCCTGCGCCAGGATCAGGTCGGATTTCTGGAACATACGCTCCGCGACCGTCTTGAGATCTTCCGCGTCGTGCACCTTGCTTACGCCCACCGAAAACGCGCCGTCGGGGATTTTCAAGACCACCGGGAAATCCAGCGGCGGTTCCAGTGCAATGTTGCGCTCGCGGCGCAGGATCTGAGTGGCGGGCGTCTTCACCTGATGGGTGCGCAGCAATTCGGCCAGATAGACCTTGTTGGTGCAGCGCAGGATGGATGTCGGATCGTCGATGACCACCAGCCCTTGGGCCTCGGCACGTTTGGCAAAGCGGAAGGTGTGGTGGTTGATGGCGGTGGTTTCGCGGATGAACAGGGCGTCGTATTCGGCCAGGCGCCCGTAATCCTTGCGCGTGATGAGCTCCACATCCAATCCCAGGCGCTTGCCGGCGCGGATGAAGGATTTGAGCGCCTTGGGATTGGAGGGCGGCATGGCTTCGTTGGGGTCATGCAGGATGGCGAGGTCGTAGCGGCCTGTGGAGCGCCGGCGGGGATTCTGCCAGGCCCCGGCCAGATACTGTTCCATCGCCTCGGCAAACTGGCGGCGTTGATCCGCATCCAGGTCGACCAGCGCCATGGGGCGCACGCGATGGATCTGCCAGCGATGGTTCTGGTGCAGATCAACGGCCAGCAAGGGACAGGGCAGGCGTTCGAAAAGATCGTCTGCCAAATCCTGAAACTCAGGCTGGGAGGCGCGGCCCAGGAAGATCCACAGACGGATATCCTGGACGTCTTGGCCACGCAGGTATTTCTGCAAATCCTCGTCCAGATCCTCCGTCAGCGGTTCGTAGATGGTCTTGCGCGATAGATCCAGCGCCGTGCTGACGCTGGGCAGGATGCGCTGTCCGCGCGCCTCGGCCAGCAGCGAGCAGTAATAACTGATGCTGCCATAGCGGTAATTCCGGCACAGATTGAGGATGCGCAGTTCGCGATCGGCAGCAAGACCGGGCGGGTCCTCGGCGTCGATGTAGTCCTTCGCGCTCATTACCGGCAACGCCGGCAGGTCGATGGGCCAGTCAGCGGGGCGATCGACGAGGATCAGGTGTTTGCTCATGGGGAGTGGCAAGCTCAGAGATGGCCGGGATGCGGCGACGCAAGATAATGACAGCGCGCTGGCCACTTTTGCCATAGCGCGCCATGCCCGTGAATTCCGCCTTCAGGATCGGCAGGTTCATGCAATCGGTCGGTGTCTTGCCGTCCGCATAATCCACATAAGGATCATGGACATAGAGAAAATGGTCGTCAAAGCCGGTTACCACCACCCAATGGGGAAACTTCTCGGCATAGAGCCGGTAGGAACTGATCATCACCAGCGGCACACCACCGGTGCGCAATTCCTGTTCCAGATCGGCCACCGACACCAGTCCATAGCCCATTCGAATGTCCCGCTGAAGAATCTGCTCCAACTGATCTTCCTGCACCAGCGCAATGACGGTCTTCTTCTCCGGGGAGCGCACGGAATCTACGAATAATGCCGCGCGGTCCTTGACCCTCACGTCCACATCGAAGCCGCGGTGATGCGCCGACAGCGCCAGGCCATACGGCCCGCAGCCGCCATGGCCTGAGGTCATGAAGATGGTGGTGGCCTCGCGCCACAGCTGCAGCTCCAGCTTGCGGTGCAGATTCAGCGTGGGATCCAGCGCTTTCATGGCCATCATCAGTGCGGCCGGACCACAGGTGAATTCCAAGGTCTGTTCGTAGAAAGGGACGGGCATCAGTGCCGGGTGTACACGCGCGCCGAGGGTTTTTTCCAACCGCAGGCCGTTGGCGTGATCCTCGTAGTAATCCGGCAGGATAGCCAGTTCCCGGTAGCCGGCGCGACGATAGAGCGTCTGGGCGGCGGTGTTGTCCTGGCGCACTTCCAGCCGCAGGGCTGCATAGCCGTGTTCCAGCGTTACCGATTCGGCGCTTTCAAGCAGTCGTGCGCCCACGCCCCGACCCTGGCATTCCGGGCGTACCGCAAAAGAATACAGCCGCGCCAGCGCCGTACCGGCATGGAACAGCACCAGTGCATAGCCGTCGAGGTCGCCATCGCGCTCGTGCACCAGGGTGATGGCCTTGGCCCGGGTCAGCATGTGGCGGAAACTGCGCCGGGTGAGCCGGTCGCTGTCGAAACAGCGCTGCTCGATTTCCAGCAGCGCATCCAGGTCCGCAATTGTGGCCGCGCGAATGTGGCCGCCCGTGTCACTGGAATGGCTGGATGTGGAAGTGGCTATGGTCACAGGGCGGCAAAGCGTAGGGCGTAGGCGCATTGGCTGAGGCGGCTCAGGCCCTGCTCGCGGAAACGCGGTTCGGCGTCGAGGGCGTCTTCCTCCGCCAGCGACTGGATCCCGGCGAATGCGCCATAAAGTGCCCGCACCTCCGCCTCGGGCACCGCAAAGGGCGGTCCGTCCATGGCTTCCTGCGGGTAGTCCAGGGTGATCAGCAGGCCGAAGGCCCCCGGCGCGAGCAGCTTCGCGGTCTGGGCCGCATAAGCGGGGCGTAGCGCCGACGGCAGGGCGATCAGCGCCGCGCGGTCGTAAAGGCCGGTGCAGGGCGCGCCCAGGTCTGCCGTGGTGAGCGTGAAATAATCCCCTTGCAGCAAGATGTAGGAACCCGCGACCCAGCGGGTGCAGCGCGCTTCCACGGTCACCTGCGGCGCGAGTCCGCGCTCGGCGAAGAAGGCCGCGATGGCCTGTTCGCTCAGCTCAACCCCGACCACCGTGCAGCCCATGTCCGCCAGATGGGCCAGATCGAGGCTCTTGCCGCACAGCGGCGCCAACACACGGCGTCCGGCAAGCGCCGCGCCGTGGTCGTTCAGCATGGGATGCACGCTGGCGCGGTGAAAGCCGATCTCACCACGCGCCCAACGCGCCAGCCAGAAATCCGGATCCATGGCTTTTGGTTCCTCTTTGCATCGTAGAGTTCGTGGCGCCCGTCATCATAGCAAGCCGCTTCGGCCCTGGTGTCACGGCCTCGCCATGAAGCCCGTTCATGCTGGGTTATCGATGGCCTGAACGGTGGGAGGCGGAAAATGGTGGGAACGCGGGTGGAGGTAACGCTCCTCAAGGTGATGGATGGCGACACGATCAAGGTCACGCTGGACGGGCGCGACGAATCGGTGCGGCTGACCTGCCTCGATACCGAGGAAAGCTGGCCGGGTGGCAACAAGCCAGTGACCGAGGCGGGGCGGCAGGCTTCGGCCTGGGCCAAGTCATGGTTCGGGACGGACGAGGACGGTATGCCGCCGGCGCCGGTGACGCTTACCCTGGAATTCGACACCCAGGATCCCCCCTCGCTGGCGCAGGTGCGGCATCGCGACAACTACGGCCGCCTGCTCGCCTACGCCCATAAGGCGGGGGAGAACTACAACCTGCATACGGTGGCTGCCGGCTGGAGTCCCTATTTCGTCAAATATGGCCGATCCCGCCTCTACCACGGCGCGTTGCTGCGGGCGGAAGCCCAGGCCCAGGCCGCCGGGAGCGGCGTCTGGAATCCTGATCTCAATGCCGGCGGG
>JBAUIG010000076.1:0-3702 GCA_049682735.1 Candidatus Macondimonas sp.
CGCTGCCGCCCGACGAGCGGCGCAAGATCGCCCTGTTCACCAATGTGCCGGAGCGGGCCGTCATTTCCGCCGTGGACGTGGACAACATCTACAAGATTCCCGAACTGCTCCACGATCAGCACCTTGACGAGATTGTGGTGCAGCGTTTCGGGCTTGAGCTGCCGCCTGCCGATCTGGCGGACTGGCACGCCGTGGTGGAGGCCGGCGAACACCAGGATGGCGAGGTGACGATTGGCCTGGTGGGCAAGTATGTCGACCTGTCCGACGCCTATCTGTCGCTGAATGAATCCCTGCGGCACGCGGGCATCCATACCCTGACGCGGGTGGCGGTGCGCTACATCGACTCCGAACGTCTGGAAACCGAAGGAACAAGGCTGCTGGAAGGGCTGGACGCGATTCTGGTGCCGGGCGGTTTCGGGCGGCGCGGAATCGAAGGCAAGATTGCCGCGGTGCGTTTTGCCCGTGAGCATGGGGTGCCGTATCTGGGCATCTGTCTGGGGATGCAGGTGGCGGTGATCGAGCTGGCGCGACATCTGGCCGGGCTGCCCGAAGCCCACAGCACCGAGTTCAGCCCGGCCACACCGGATCCTGTGATTGCGCTCATCACCGAGTGGCAGCAATCGGACGGCAGCGTGCTCCAGCGCAGCGGACGCGAAGATCTGGGCGGCACCATGCGTCTGGGCGGTCAGCCCTGCCGGCTGGTGCCGGATTCTCTGGCGCACCGGCTATACGGCAAGGAACTGATCGTCGAGCGTCATCGCCATCGCTACGAGTTCAACAACCGTTATCGTGCGATTCTGGAGTCGCATGGCATGGCGATTTCCGGCTGGTCGGCCGATGGCCGCTTGGTGGAGATCATCGAGTTGCCCGGTCATCCCTGGTTCCTGGGCTGCCAGTTCCATCCCGAGTTCACCTCCACGCCCCGCAATGGCCACCCGCTGTTCTCCGGTTTCATCCGGGCGGCGCGGGCGTCCCGTGAGCGCCGTGTGGCTCAGGCGGCTTCCGCATGAAGCTGTGCGGCTTCGAGGTCGGCATCGATTGCCCCCTGTTCCTGATTGCCGGGCCCTGCGTGGTCGAATCCCTGCAATTGCAGATCGACACGGCCGGCCGGCTCAAAGAGATCACGGATCGTCTGGGCGTGCCGTTCATCTTCAAGTCCAGCTTCGACAAGGCCAACCGCTCCTCGGCCAATAGCTTCCGCGGACCCGGTCTGGAGGAGGGGCTGCGGGTACTGGAAGCAGTCAAGCGTCAGATCGGCGTGCCGGTGCTCACCGATGTGCATGAATATACGCCGCTGGATGAGGTTGCCGCCGTGGTGGATGTGCTGCAAACGCCAGCGTTTCTGTGTCGCCAGACGGATTTCATCCAGAACGTCGCCCGCCAGGGCTTGCCGGTGAACATCAAGAAAGGCCAGTTCCTTGCGCCCTGGGACATGCGCCATGTGGTCGACAAGGCGCGCGCCGTCGGCAATGAACAGATCATGGCCTGCGAACGAGGCGTCAGCTTCGGCTATAACAATCTGGTGTCGGACATGCGCGCCCTGGCGGTGATGCGCGAGACCGGCTGCCCGGTGGTGTTCGACGCCACCCATTCGGTTCAGTTACCCGGCGGGCAGGGGGATCGTTCCGGCGGCCAGCGCGAATTCGTGCCGGTGCTGGCGCGGGCGGCGGTCGCAGCCGGCGTGGCAGGGATCTTCATGGAAACCCATCCCGATCCGGACCGGGCGCTCTCAGATGGCCCCAATGCCTGGCCACTCGATCACATGGCGGATTTGCTTGAAACCCTGGCCGGGCTTGATGCCCTGATCAAATCACGGCCCTTGCAGGAATCCCGCTGGCTTGATCCAGTGAATTGATTTCGCCCCGGCCCCTGTCGGCCCCCATCCCATTCGGAGTGCGCAACATGGCAAAGATCACGGCGATTGAAGGTCTGGAAATCCTGGATTCGCGTGGCAATCCCACGGTGGAGGCCAGCGTGCGGCTGGACGATGGCAGCGTCGGCCGGGCGGGGGTTCCCTCCGGCGCCTCCACCGGTTCGCGCGAAGCGGTGGAACTGCGCGACGGTGACAAGGGGCGCTATCTGGGCAAGGGCGTGCGCAAGGCGGTCGAGAATGTCAACGGCGAGATTCGCCAGGCGCTGCTGGGCAAGGATGCGCAGGATCACGACGCCTTGGATCAGCTCATGATTGCGCTGGACGGCACGGAGAACAAATCCCGCCTGGGCGCCAACGCCATCCTGGCGGTTTCTCTGGCCACTGCCAAGGCCGCCGCGATTGAGGCGGGCAAGCCGCTTTATGCCTACCTGGGCGGCGCAGCGGCAACGGGCATGCCCGTGCCGATGATGAACATCATCAATGGTGGCGCCCACGCCGACAACAACGTGGATTTGCAGGAATTCATGATCCTGCCGGTGGGTGCCCCCACTTTCGCCGAAGCCCTGCGCTACGGCACGGAGATTTTTCATCACCTCAAACAGGTGCTGCATGCGCGCGGCCTGAGCACGGCCGTTGGGGATGAGGGCGGTTTTGCTCCCAATCTCGCGTCCAATGAGGAGGCGCTGCAGACCATCCTGGAGGCCATCGAGCGTGCCGGCTACACTCCCGGCAAGGACATCTATCTCGGCATGGACGTGGCCAGCTCGGAGTTCTATCGGGACGGGCGCTATCACCTGGAAGGCGAGGGTAAATCGTATGATGCCGCCGGTTTCTGCGACTATCTCGCGGGCTTGGTGGAGCGCTACCCCATTCTCTCGGTCGAAGACGGCATGGCCGAAGGTGATTGGGACGGCTGGGCGCTGTTGACCCAGCGCTTGGGGGACCGGGTGCAATTGGTGGGCGACGACCTTTTCGTCACCAACACTGCCATCCTGTCGGAAGGCATCACCAAGCGCATCGCCAACTCCATCCTCATCAAACCCAACCAGATCGGCACCCTGGGCGAGACCCTGGCCGCCATCCGCATGGCCACCGATGCAGGCTACACCGCGGTCGTCTCCCACCGTTCCGGGGAAACCGAGGACGACACCATCGCCGATCTCGCGGTGGCGACCACGGCGACCCAGATCAAGACCGGTTCCTTGTGCCGCAGCGACCGGGTGGCCAAGTACAACCGCCTGCTGCGCATCGAGGCGGAATTGGGCGGTCGCGCCCATTATCCAGGCATGGCCGCTTTTCCGCAGCGGTTGAAGCGCTGACGCCGCGCTGCGCGCCCGTTCAGGGATGATGGGATCGCGGGAGGGCAGGTGGTGGTGCGACGCCTTGGCATAGTGCTGGTCGTCCTGTTGGTGATCCTGCACTACCAGATCTGGATTGCACCGGATGGCCTGCGCCAGTGGGTGCGACTTGGGCGCATGATCGACGTCCAGGACGAGAAAATCGACAAGCTCAAGGCGCGCAACGATCTGCTTGATGCCGAGGTGCGCGACCTCAAGCAGGGGCTGGAGGCGGTGGAGGAGCGCGCGCGGCGCGAGTTGGGTATGGTGGGCGAAGGCGAGACCTTCTATCAGTTCGTCCATGAGCCGGACCATGACCGACCGACCTCCGCATCCGCGCCATCTCCCGCATCCCCCTGAGATGACGGCCGTATGGGCCGTCGTGCCGGCAGCCGGACGCGGGTTGCGCATGGGCGTCGACTGCCCCAAGCAATACCTGCCGCTGGTCGGCGCGCCGGTGTTGTCGTGGAGCCTGCGGCCGCTGCTCGCCGA
>JBAUIG010000077.1:0-9884 GCA_049682735.1 Candidatus Macondimonas sp.
CGATTGTTCATGGTGCCCCTGTGAAATCGCTGCCAGATGAGCTTTCTGGCCATCGGGCCAAACTTGCGGGCAAACGGCACGACCGCCTCCAGCACCTTCCATTGCCACAGCCGTTCCGTGAAATAGATGGTTTCCATGACGCTGTCGTACCAGGCCTCAGCGCCACCGGGATGCACGGTGAGCAAGACCTTGGCATCCGGGTAGGCCACCATCAGCTCGCGCCAGACGCAGGCCGCCGGGTTATCCACCGCCGCCTGGTAGTCCTGAAACACCTGCTCCCAATCGTGCTGCGCACCCGGTTCGCCATCGGCCACCCGACGCCAGAAATCCAGATGGTGCTTGTTTGCCGGATTCCCGATCACCTCGCGCATGTGATAACACCGCAAGCCGAGGATATTCAGCGCCTCCTTCGTGGAGTCTGTGCCCGTGCGGCCGTAGCCGGCGCCAATCAGTTGCAGCGTCATACATCCCCCCTGTTTTCACGACGGTTGGATTTTAGCTTGTCAGTCAGCGCTTGACGGCATCGCGCGCGCGCCTAGACTGGCGAGGGCATGGGGTGATCAGAAAGGATGGGATATGGCGCGTGGATTGTTGCTGGCGTTGATGGTGGCGCTGTTCTATCTGGGTCTGGGGCTGGATGGCAGCGGCTACAGCGGGCCGGTGAGCGATCATTTCGACGGGCGGCGCTTTCACATGGCCATCCCGCGTGAACGCCACTTAAGCGACTACGTGGCCTGGCTGGTCCAGCGGGAGCCGGGAACTTGGCGGGATTATGAGGCGATTGCGCCCGGTCCGCCGCCGCCGCGGCGCGTCCTGGGTGAGGCGTTGCGGGTCACGCCCATCAATCATGCCACGGTGCTGATCCAGACCGCCGGGCTCAACATTCTCACCGATCCCATCTGGTCGTATCGGGCCAGTCCCTTCTCGTTCATGGGGCCGGATCGTCACATCTCGCCCGGGATTCGCTTCGAGGATCTGCCGCCCATCGACGCGGTGCTGATCAGCCACAGCCACTATGACCACATGGATCTGGCCACCCTCAAGCGGCTCTGGGAGCGCGACCGTCCGCGCATCTTCGCCGGCCTGGGCAACGCGGGTACGCTGCGGGCGGCTGGGATCGGCGAAGTCAGCGAAACCGATTGGTGGCAAACCCGGGATCTGGCCCCAGGGGTGCAGGTTCACGGCGTGCCGGCGCAGCACTGGACCTCGCGCGGCCTGTTCGATCGCAATCGCACGCTGTGGCTGGGCTATGTAATCGAGACGCCGGGCGGGGCGGTCTATTTTGCCGGGGATACCGGATTTGGCCCCCACTACGAAGCCATTGCCGAGCGCTTTCCCGCGCTGCGCCTGGCGCTATTGCCGATCGGGGCTTACCTGCCGCGCTGGTTCATGCAGCCGGTGCACATGAACCCCGCCGAGGCGGTCGCCGCATGGCGCATCCTGGGCGCCGCTGCCGCGCTCCCGATCCACTATGGCACTTTCCGCTTGGCGGAAGAGGGGCAGGACCAGCCGCCGGCTGATCTGGCGCAAGCGCTTGCGCAAGCTGATCTCACCGCCGATCCGGCCAATGAGGGTGCGCCCGCGCCCGATCTGCTGCGGACCCAAGTTCAAACCGGGCGAGATCCCGCCTGTTTTCGGGCGGTGCCCTTCGGCCAGACCTGGCAGGTCCCCGCGTCCTGTGGATCACAAACACAGGCCTCATCCCTCGCGGCTACCAGGCTTGTTCCAGGCGATCCCTGAAAAATTTCCCGCTCGGCCCGTCATCGGGCAGCGTCGCCAGCCAGACGATATCCGCCGCGCCTTCCGCCGCCGTGCGCGGCGCATCGGGACCGCCCAGCGGTGTGCGGCACCAGCCGGGGCACACCGCGTTCACCAGGATATTGCTCCCCGCCACATCGGCGGCCACCACCGCAGTCAATGCATTGAGCGCCGCCTTGGACAAACGGTAGGCTGGCCAGCGCGCGCCCATCTGGGCAAGCTGCCCGAGACTGGAGGAGACATTCACGATGCGGCCATAGCCCTGCGCCTGCATGTGCGGGAGGACGGCGCGGATCAGGCGCAGGGGGGCATAGAGATGGGTCTGCATCGCCAGATCCAGCTCCGCGTCGGTCATCTCCATGAACTGATGGCCCTTTGGGGTGACGCCGGCGTTATTGATCAACACATCCACGCGGCCCAGTGTGCGCTCGAGCCAGTCCATGAAGGACCTGAGCGATGCGGAATCGGTGACTTCCAGGGCGGCGGGGATGAGCAATTGATCGGAAACAGCCTCGATCTGCGTCACGGCCCGCTCGGCCTGCTCCTGGCGGCGCGCGGTGAGCACCACCCGTATTCCCGCCGTGGCCAGCAGGCGACAGATCTCCTGTCCGATTCCGCCCGCGCCGCCGGTGACCACGGCCACTCGCTGATGCAGCAGTTCATGTTCCGCTTCCATCATGCACCTCCCGGTTTTCGGATTGTCTGGCAGGCTTGGGTTCGAAGCCGATCCCGGAAGCGGTGAGCAATCCGGTCAGTCGCTCCCAGGCCGCCTGTGTCCGCTCCCCCTCTCCGCGCAGGGCCAGCTCGATGTGAGGTCGCTCGCCAATGTGGGGCAGGCTGGACAGCTTGATCTCGGGATATTCGCCCAGCACGGTTTCCATGAGAGGGATCAACTCGCTCTCCGGCTTGCTTGAGATCGTGAGTGCGTACAAGGCCGGCCCCGCCGCGCGGCGCAGATGGGGATAGTGCGTCTCGAGCACCCAGTCCACCATCGGCCAGGCCATCTGGGGGAAGCCCGGCACGAAATGGTGATCGCCCAGCGAAAATCCGGGAATCTGGTTGACGGGATTGGGGATGAGTCGGGCACCTTCCGGCAGGTCGGCCATGCGTATGCGATAGGGATGCGCCGCGGCACCAAAGCGCGACTCGATCAGGGCGGCCGCCTCGGGATGTCGCTGCAAGGGGACGCCCGCCGCACGGGCGGCACAGTGGCGGGTGTGATCATCGGGGGTGGCGCCAATGCCACCGAAACAGAAGGTGAGGTCGGGCGTGGCCAGGGTCCGGCGCAGTTGTTCGGTGAGGTAGTCGGGATCATCCCCCAGTATCAGGCACCAGGCCGGTTCATGTCCCCATGCCGCCAGCGCCTCGATCATGTGCGCCAGATGCCGGTCCTGCCGGCGGCCATTGAGCAGTTCGTCCCCGATGATGATCAGTCCAATCCGCATGCCCCGCCCTCCTGGTAATCCTCTGAAGACGCCCCCAGCAGGGAAAAGGTTCCGGCTGCCGGTATTGATGCCGGTGACTGGCTTCTGATGGCTGGCATAAGGCCGTTTGAGCTATTCACGAAAAAGCTGTACAAATATTTTCATATCATCTATAACATGTACCAAAGCGCCAGACTATGCTGGCCTTTAATACCGCAAGTTAGCCTGAATAATGGACTTAATGGTAGGTTCATCGAACTGCATCTTGCGTTACCGGGAATGATGTATTATTTTTGTACACGTTTTTAATTCTGTCGCCGGGGCCTCTCGTTCCCGGCCACCAACGCAGGAGAGTCCCATGCGCGCTCGTTTGTTTTCCGGCTTGGCCCTGGCCGCCACTGTGATCAGCCCCGCCCTGCAAGCCACCGAAGGATCCTATGTCGCCGCTCGCGGCAGCATCGTCATGACCGATGATGCGGACTGGATTTTTGACAATGACTTTGGGCCGGTACCGGCCGGCGGCAACGTGATCTCGAAATTCGATGATGGCTACGGCGCGGGCGTGGCGCTGGGCATGAAGCTGCCCAACCAGTTCCGGGTGGAAGGCGAATTGTTCTGGCAGGAAAATGACATCGACAGCGGCCGGCTGGGCCCCGTCCAACTTTCCGTGCTGGGCGGCTTGAACGGTGATGTCGGCGTCTGGGGCGCCATGCTCAACGGCTATTACGACTTCCTGGAAGGCCCGCTGGTGCCCTTCGTCGGTCTCGGGGTGGGCTATGCCCAAGTGGATGCGAATGTGAACCTGGGGAATATCTCGGTCATCGATGATGACGATACCGTGCTGGCCTACCAGGCCATCCTCGGCGTTTCCTATGACTTCATGCCCAACCTGGCCGGTGTGCTGGCCTATCGCTATATGGCGCTGGATGACCCGCAGTTCAAGGATCAGGCGGGCGGCAAGGTGGACATGGAATACGACACCCAGATCGTCGACCTGGGATTGCGCTACAGCTTCTAAGGAAACGCTGAATACTTCTGCGTTTCCCGCAGCGCAGGGACGCGCTGCCTAAGACTTCCCTGCAAAGCCCTCTCCCCGGCCAGCGTCCGCCGGGGTCTCCACCTGGAGTTGCGGCCTGCCCCTGCGGGCCGCTTTTTTTCGCCTTGCGCGCGCAAGCGCGGCGGATCCCGCTGCGTCCCGGCCCTAGTCGTCCCTGTCCTCGAGATAGCTCTTGCGTTGGATGGCTTCCTCGCGCGCCTCCTCGATCTGGCGCAACACGCCATCCACATCCGCCGGCGTTTCGTCATGCACAAAGCGCCCCGTCAGGGGGGTGTCCGGCTGCAACAGATTTTCGGTGTAGAGCGCCCAGATTTCATGGGCGTATTCGGTGTCCAGCAACTCGGGCGCGAAGCGGCCGCAGTAAGCCCGGACATTGTTGACGTCGCGTTCCAGCATCCTGAAGGCATTGTTGTTGCCCGCGGCGTCCACGGCTTGCGGCAGGTCGATGATCACCAGGCCATCGACGCCCACCAGCACGTTGAACTCGGACAAATCCCCATGGATCAGCCCGGCGCACAGCATGCGCACGATCTGCGCAATCAGATCGCGATGCCACGCGCGCGCCACCTCCGCCGCAGGCGCGACGTCATTGAGCCGGGGCGCCGCATTGCCGTCCGCGCCGACGACCAGTTCCATCAACAAAACGCCGTCAAAATAACCATGGGGCTTGGGCACGCGCACGCCAGCGGCGTCAAGCCGGTAGAGCGCGTCCACCTCGGCATTCTTCCAGGCCGCCTGCTCGACCTCGCGCCCGTGCTTGCTGCGCTTGCCCAGGGCGCGCTGGTCCCGGCTGTTGCGGGTCTTGCGCCCTTCCTGATACTCGGCGAGCTTGTGGAAGCCGCGCTGTTCAACGGCCTTGTACACCTTGGCGCAGCGCACATCGGCGCCACAGGCCACCAGATAGACGGATGCTTCCTTGCCGCTTTTCAGCGGCCGGATCACGTTATCGACAATGCCATCATCAATCAGCGGCTGGAGATCTTTCGGGATTTTCATGCGGGTGGAGAATGAGTCTCGAGGTTCGGAGGGGATGGGAAACTGCGCAATTCATGATTGAGTTTTTCACTTTGCGACCGGCTTTCTGCCGCGTTTTATCGACGCATTTATCCCAGCATGCAAGGCCAACGCCGCGCATCAAGCCGGTCCATAAAAATCGGCCTGCGGGGCAGGCCGGATGATCAAGGATAGACCGCGACCGCTCGAAGTGGCCGGCGAAGGGAGGCGATGCTGTTTTATTCGGCGCGGATCCAGTTGAATAGTTCCACCGCGTTGACCATGTCGGTCTCGGTGGCAATGCCGATGATCTGGCCTTTTTCCTCCACCAGCAGGCGCCGGATGCGATGCTTGAGCATGCGGTCGATACAGGCGCTGATGGGTTCGGTCATCGGCACGGTGATCACCGGCGTGGTCGCCATCTCGGCAACGGTGACCTCGGCCGAATTGAGGCCGGCCTGCGCCACGCGCCCCATCACATCGCGCCGCGTCAGGATGCCCCAGCCCAGGCCGTCATGGGGCTTCACGATGAGTGAGCTCACGCCGCGCTCGCGCATGAGACGCACCGCTTCATCAATGGTCTCCGTGGGCCCGATGGTGACGAGCTTGCGGGTCATGATATGGCCGATGGCCGTGGGCTTGCGTCCCGATTCCAGCATGGATTCCATGGGCGCGCTGATGCGTTGGCGCTCGCGCTTCTGGCGCTCCTCCAGGCGACGCAGGCGGCGGGCCTCGGCACGCGCCTGCACATCGATGCCGGCCCGAATGCGGGAGATGAGTTCGTCGGCGAAGGCGCTGGTGCCGACTTCGCGGGCGCCCTCCATTTGACGCGCAAAATCATAGGTCACGATCTTGTCCCGCACGACATCCTGGAAAGCCTCGCGGATGACATCGGCCGCTTCCTTCCAGCCGATGAATTCCAGCATGTCGACGCCGCAGAACAGCAGCGAACCGGGATTGACCTTGTCCTGGTTGGCATATTTGGGCGCCGTGCCGTGGGTCGCCTCGAACACTGCCACGCCATCGCCGATGTTGGCGCCCGGCGCGATACCGACACCGCCGACCTGGGCGGCAATCGCGTCCGACAGGTAATCGCCATTCAGGTTCATGGTGGCGAGCACGTCGAATTCCTGCGGACGCAGCAGCATGAGCTGGAAAATGATGTCGGCGATGCGATCCTTGATCAGGATCTTGCCTTCGGGGACCTTGCCGCCATGCTCCTCGAACACCTCGGTCTCGGTGATGGTGCGGTCGCCGAATTCCTCGCGCGCCACCTGATAACCCCAGCCACGGAAGGCGCCTTCCGTGTACTTCATGATGTTGCCTTTGTGCACCAGGGTGACGCTCTCGCGGCCCTGATCAATGGCGTACTGGATCGCTTGGCGCACCAGCCGCTTGCTGCCGAAGGGGCTGATGGGCTTGATGCCCAGGCCCGCATCCTCGAAGAATTCGGCGCCCATTTCCTCACGCAGGAAGGTCGCGAGCTTCTTGTTTTCCGGCGAGCCAGAGGCGTACTCGATGCCGGCATAGACGTCTTCGGTGTTTTCGCGAAAGATCACCACGTCGATCAACTGCGGCTCGCGCACCGGGGAGGGAACTCCCGCGTAGTAGCGCACCGGCCGGACACAGGCATAGAGATCCAGATCCTGGCGCAGGGAGACGTTCAGCGAGCGGAAACCGCCACCGACGGGCGTGGTGAGTGGCCCCTTGATGGCCACGCCCAGATCGCGGATCGCGGCCAGGGTTTCCTCGGGGTAGTAATTCCCCTCATACAGTCCAGCGGCTTTCTCACCCAGGAACAGCTCACACCAGTGGATCTTGCGGCGACCGCCGTAGACGGTTTCAACCGCCGCATCCCAGATGCGCAGGCAGGCACGGGTGATATCCGGACCAATCCCGTCCCCTTCGATGTAGCCGAGAATCGGCTGGTCGGAAACCTGAGGACGACCGTCCTCGCCGAAGCGAACCTTCTCTCCCTGTTCGGGGAGTTGAATATGACGATAGGACATGGGCAACGCGTCTCCTGGACCGGGGAATCCCGGTGTGTGGAACAATACCGACCCGGAGGGTCCCCCCGGCCAGTTTCCTTGTTTCCCTCCAGCGGCGGATCAGCGCCGGCAGAGGTCAGTATCCGCAGTCTTGATGCCTTCCCTCAACGCAAAGGGACCGGACGACCGAGCCGATAGAATTCAAAGTAATCGCTGAGAATCCGGGCGTGGTCGAAGGCCAGTTCCGGCAAGGATGCGCGCGTGAATGCGGCGGCTTCGCGGGCATCATCGCCGCCCTGCGGACGGCCCGTGGCATGCGCCACATAGACCACGCTCACGGTTTGCCCACGCGGATCGCGGGCGGGATCGGAATAGCAGCCCAAGAGCGCCACCAGACTGACATCGAGCCCGGTTTCCTCACGCGCCTCACGGCAGGCGGCTGCCGTCAGCGTTTCACCCCTCTCCACGAATCCGCCGGGCAGAGCCCAACCCAAGGGCGGAAAGCGGCGCGCCACCAGTACCAGCGACGGCTCCGGCCGGTCGATCAGTTCAATGACCAGATCCACGGCAACGGGGGGCGTGCGCACATCCAACGGCACCGGAAGCTCCTGTGGGGGGCGATCGCCGCAGTATACCCAAAGGTCATGGGGCGAGGCACCTTCAGGAGCCGCGGCGCAGCGCCTGCAAGCGGCGGCGCGCCTGCTTGTCCGGGCGCTGGCCCGGATCCGGAGCGGGGGCCAGGCGACGGTTTTCCCGCAGCTGTTCGCGGGCCGCCATGCTCTCCGCCGTTTCGCTGTACAGGGCGCATGCCGTGGACGCGGGTCCCCGGCGCACTTCCAAAGCCCGCACGGTGACCTCGAAACGCTCCTCTGCGCGCAGGATCTGGATCTGATCGCCGACCTTGATCCCGTGGGCAGGCTTGGCGCGCTGGCCATTGCAATGCACCTTGCCACCCGCCACCGCCTCGCTGGCAAGGCCACGACTGCGGAAGAATCGGGCGGCCCACAACCAGCGATCCAGGCGCACCCGATCGGGCGCCTCGGGTAACTCATGGGTCATCGTCATGATCCGGCGGACGAGCCGGCCAGCAGATCGCGCCGGAAGTCTGGTTCGCTGGTGCGCGGATGCAGCCAGATGGCAAAGAACGCCGGGCCGAAGGCCGGGTCGGAAACGGTCGAAAACAGTTTGTCGTTGAGATAGAAGCGGGTTTCCCGGCCGGGCACATTGACACCGATGAGGCGATCCCCGGCCTTGAGATCGGGAAATGCGGTGCGCATGACGCCATCCCAACGCCGCAGATCGGCGTCGCTGGTTTCACCGATGCGGCGCATCTCCTCGACCGAGCGCGCGGCCAGATCCTTTGCCTTGAAGGCCAGGGCATAGGTCAGATCCAGGGCATAAAGCCCCTGTGCGTCAAAACGACCTGCCGGCACCCACAACCGGCCATCGTAGACGTTGATCAGATACTTGCGAAAACGCGCGCTGCCCTGGAGCTGCCAATCCTCCCCCAGGGCGCGCACTTCGGCAGGCAGGGACGGCGTCGACGCTGCCGCTCCGGCATGCCCCATCGCCGACAGCGCCAGCCACGCCACGATCCACAGCCAGGACCTGAAGTTGCGCTTAGTCTTCATCTGTATCCTCTCCTTACACTCTGGCGCCGCCCCGATTCCCCGGACGCGTCTTCGTTAACGTCCGGTCAGCGGTGTAGACTTTCCGCTCACTCGAAAGTTGGCCGCACGCGCTGGGAACGCGCAATTCCAGTTCCATTTCAAGGAATATTTCACATCGGAGATCAAATCGCATGTGGCGCATGACCCGCCTTCTTCTATTGGGATTGCTCGTGACGGAGTTGACCGCCTGCGCCGTTAACCCTGTCACCGGCCAGCGCGAACTCAGCATCATTTCCGCCGACCAGGAAATCAGTCTGGGGGCGCAAAATTACGGCCCAGCCCAGCAAATGCAGGGTGGCCTGTACAAGCTGGATCCGCAAGTGAATGCCTATGTGCGCGAGGTGGGCCAAAAATTGGCCGCGGTCGCCGATCGTCCGTTGCCCTATGAATTCGTGGTTCTGAACAGCTCGGTGCCTAATGCGTGGGCCATGCCCGGCGGTAAGCTGGCGGTGAATCGGGGCCTTTTGACTGAACTGAACAATGAGGCCGAACTGGCCGCCGTGCTGGGGCACGAAATCACCCACGCCGCCGCGCGCCACAGCGCGCAGCAAATGCAGCGTGCACTGCTGCTGCAGGCGGGTGTGATGGCGGTGGCCGTGGCGGCAGGCAGCGCGGATGAGCGCTACGCGCCGCTGGCGGTCGGCAGCGCGGCCCTGGCGGCTTCGGTGCTGAGTCAACGCTACAGCCGTGAAGCCGAACTGGAGGCCGATTATTACGGCATGGGCTACATGGCCCGCACCGGATATGACCCTTATGCGGCGGTGACGCTACAGGAAACCTTCGTGCGTCTCTCCGGAGGTCGGAATACCAATTGGGTTCAAGGCCTGTTCTCCTCCCACCCGCCTTCCGCCGAGCGGGTTGCGCAAAACCGGCTGCGCGCGCAGCAACTGGGTGCGCGCGGGGAACTGGATGCTGAACGCTACAAGTCGCGGATAGCCAGCCTGCTGCGGGACAAGCCGGCTTATGCCTCCTATGACGCGGCGGTCGAGGCGCT
>JBAUIG010000078.1:0-3310 GCA_049682735.1 Candidatus Macondimonas sp.
TGCGGATTGCGACGGATGGCCCGGAAGCAGATGAATGATGGGTGGGGGTGATCATGGGAATGCGCGAAACTTTGGAACAACGTCTTATTGCCGGCCAGGACGATGCGATGCTGCGGCTGTCGCTGGCCCAGATCTGCCTGCGCGAAGGCGAGTGGACGGCGGTGCGCGAGCATGCCGACGCCTGCCTGCGCCACAATCCCGAGCAGGTCGTCGCCTACAAACTCCTGGGCAAGGCCCTAGACGCACTGGGGGATGCGCCCGGCGCCCTGGCTGCCTATCGCGACGGCATTGCCCGAGCCCGGGACGGCGGCCAGATCCAGACGGCGCGGGAAATGGAAGTCTTTCTGCGGCGTCTTGAGGCGCGCATGGCCGCCGCCGCGGACGACGATCACGGCGGAGCGCGCTGACAACAGGGACCCGCGAGATTTCGAATGGCGCGGCATCGACGCCCAATCTGCCGAGCGCTCAGCGGCTGCAAGGATGTAGCGCAACACCCCGAACAGTGCAGGGCGTTTCGATAGCAGCACATCTGACGGGCTGCGGCGTCGCCAGCGCCATTAGGCGCAACTGCAAAACCGACAGCGGACTCATTCCGGCGTCGGCTCGCCCCAGCGCGGCAGCAGGGTATGAGGAACATCGAGCAGGTCCAGGATGCGTGCCACCACGAAATCCACCAGATCGGCCACGCAGGCCGGGCGGTGGTAGAAACCCGGATTGGCGGGCACGATCACCGCGCCCAGGCGCGCCAGCTTCAGCATGTTTTCCAGATGGATAGCCGAGAAGGGCGTCTCCCGCGGCACCAGGATCAAGCGGCGCTGTTCCTTGATCGTCACATCCGCGGCACGCTCGATCAGGCTGCGGCTCGCCCCGCTGGCCAGTGCCGCCAGCGTCGCCATGCTGCAGGGACAGACCACCATCGCCCGGATCCGCGCCGAGCCACTGGCCACCGGCGCGGTCCATTCGTCCTGCCCGAATACCCGCAACTGGTCGGGTGCCGCCTGCCAGCGCGCAGCGAGCACCCGCTGCATATCCGCGGCGCGCGCGGGCAAGGCCAGATCGGTTTCGCCGTGAATCACCAGTTGCGCGGGTTTGGACACCATGAGAGCGACCCGCTCGCCGGCCGCGATCAGGCATTCCGCCAGGCGCACGCCATAGGCTGCCCCCGAGGCGCCGGTCCAGGCCAAGGCAATGGGCGGGCGCTCGGCGGGTGTCATGAGCGCATTTCCAGGGCCTGCAGCAGGCGCTCATGGAAGCCGTCGAAGCCGCCGTTACTCATCACCAGCACCTGATCCCCCTGCGTCAGTTGCGGCAGCAGCCCCGCCAGCAGGGCGCCCGCATCCGCCGCCACATGGGCCTTGGCACCCAGCGGTGCGAGACTCTCAACCACATCCCACCCGACCGGGGAAGGCGGCACTACCCACACCTGATCGGCCTCGGCCAAGGCGCCCGCCAGCTCCGCGCGATGGGTGCCCAGGCGCATGGTGTTGGAGCGCAGTTCCACCACCGCCACCAATCGCGCCGCGCCGATGCGGCGGCGCAGGGCGGCCACGGTGGCGGCAATGGCGGTGGGGTGATGGGCAAAATCATCGAAAACGGTCACCCCGGCTTGCACTCCCCGCTGTTCCAGCCGCCGCCGCACGCCGGCGAAAGTGGCCAGCGCCGCGCAACCGATCTCCAGGGGAACACCCGCATGGCGTGCAGCCAGCAGCGCAGCCAGCGCATTGGCCACGTTGTGCGCGCCGAATAAAGGCCACTCGACCCGGCCGCGGCGGGACGCGCCCTCCCACACCTCGAAGGCGCTGCCGTCATCGCTCGACAGGCGCGCATGCCAGCCGTCCGTGCGACCGAAGGGAATGACCGGCGTCCAGCAGCCCATGGCCAGGGTCTCGGCCAGCGCCTTGTCGTCGCCATTGACGATCAGCGCCCCATTGCCGGGCACGGTGCGGATCAGGTGATGGAATTGGCGTTGGATCGCTGCCAGATCGGGGTAGATGTCGGCGTGATCGTATTCCAGGTTGTTGAGAATCAGCGTGCGCGGGCGGTAATGGACGAACTTGGCGCGCTTGTCGAAAAACGCGGTGTCGTATTCATCCGCCTCCACCACGAAGAACGGCGCCTCCCCCAGTCGGGCGGAGCGGCCGAAGTTGCCCGGCACGCCGCCAATGAGAAAACCCGGCGCCAGGTGCGCGGCATCGAGGATGTGGGCCAGCAGGCTGGCGGTCGTGGTCTTGCCGTGGGTGCCGGCGACCGCGAGCACCCAGCGCTCCGCCAGAATATGGCGCGCCAGCCATTCGGGGCCGGAGAGATAGGGGAGTCCGCGGTCGAGGACTGCTTCGAGGAGCGGATTGCCGCGGCTGATGACATTGCCCACCACCACGCAATGGGGTGCGGGGTTCAGATGGGCGGGGTCATAGCCCTCCCATACTGCGATGCCCAACTCGCGCAACTGGTCGCTCATGGGGGGATAGACGTGCTGGTCCGAGCCAGTGACACGGTGCCCCGCCGCCTGCGCCAAAGCCGCGATCCCGCCCATGAACGTCCCGCAGATACCCAAAATGTGCAGGTGCACCAGTCCCGATCTCCCCGTCCGCCGTTACGGCCATGGCATCATAGCAAATGCCCATCCCGGGCCCCGCCACGGTTTGATCCGCCCATGTCCGAATTTGTATTTATCGATACCGCCCCTGCCCTCGAACGCCTGGTGGCGGACTGGTCCGGGGTGCCCTGGCTGGGCATGGACACAGAATTCGTTCGGGAGCGCACCTACCACGCCCAGTTGTGCCTGATCCAGCTTGCGAGCCCCAGGGGACTGGCGCTGCTGGATCCGCTCGCCCTGCCCAATTGGACGGCGTTGTTCGCGCTGCTGGATGCCCCGGAGACGGTCAAGATCCTGCACGCCGGCGGGCAGGACCTGGAACTGTTCCATCGGGCGCGACCCGAACGCCTGCCTGCGCCGCTGTTCGACACCCAGATCGCCGCCAGCCTGTTGGGGCATGGCCAGCAGATCGGTTATGCAGCTCTGGTGCAAAGCCTGCTGGGCATCGCGCTGCCCAAGCTGCACACCCGCAGCGATTGGTCACGGCGACCCTTGAGTGTCTCCGAACTGGATTACGCCGTGGACGATGTGCGCCATCTGGCCGCGCTGCACGAGCATCTGGGGGAAGCGCTGGATCGCACGGGCCGCCTGGCCTGGGCGGAGGCCGACAACATGGCCCTGGCCGATCCCGCGCGCTACCGCAGCGATCCGGAACGGGCCTGGCAGCGCATCGGCGCCGGGCGCATGCTGCCACCGCCTGCTCAGGGCGCGTTG
>JBAUIG010000079.1:0-1713 GCA_049682735.1 Candidatus Macondimonas sp.
TGGTGCGCTTGTTGACTGGCGACGACCCGGCCCAAACCCGGCTCGCCGCCGATTTGTTTGCGCAGGAAAGCATCTTCATCCCCAAGACCGTGCTGCTGGAAACGGAATGGGTGCTGCGATACAGCTATGAACTGTTGCCGACCGTCATTCTGACGGCCTTTCGCAAGCTCCTCGGCCTGCCGCAGGTGGAGGTGGAAGACAACAATGCGCTGGTCGAGGCATTGGCGCGGTATGAGGAAGGCATGGATTTCGCCGATGCCTTGCATCTGGCTTCTGTGGGTGAGGCGGATCAATTCGCCACATTCGACGTCCGTTTGAAAAAACGGGCGGGAACACAGGTAAAGGTCAGGCTGTTGTGAACCGGGACGCAGGTCTCGATCCGTCTCCCGATCCGCGGGACAGCGTCCAGGGGAAGCGGCGCGTTTAGGGGCCATCTTTTGCCGGTGTTTCGCTATCCTGAATCCGGATTTCGTTGGGGGAACTGCGCAGATGAAACCTTCCGAAGCATTGGCCTCGAACCGTGCCGCAATCCGACAGGTGGTCGAATCTCATCGCGCCCGCAACGCTCGGGTGTTCGGCTCTGTGTTGCATGGCCAGGACACGGACGGCAGCGACCTGGACATCCTCATCGATCCGACGCCGGAGACGACCTTGTTCGACATCGGTGCGATCCGCCATGAACTCGGCAAGCTGTTGGGTGTGCCGGTGGACGTGCTCACGCCAAATGCCCTACCGGACAGCTTCCGGGCGAAGGTGCTTGCGGTGGCTCGCGTGATATGACTCACGACCAGCCACGCTTGACCGGTTAGCTGGGCCACATCCTCGAAGCCATCGCAGCCGGCGGCGCGATCAGGCGCCGGCGGGGGCGTAGTGCTGGGCGACCCACTGCCGATAGCGGCCATCCATGACGGCGCGCCACCAGTCTTCATGGGCCAGATACCAGGCGAGCGTCTTGGCCATGCCGGTGGCGAAGGTCTCCTGCGGGGCAAAGCCGAGTTCGCGCCGGATGCGGGTGGCGTCGATGGCGTAACGGCGATCATGGCCGGGGCGGTCCTGGACGAAGCGGATCAGGCTTGCGCTCGGTTGTCCCTGGGCCGGTGCGGCGTGCGGAAAGCGCGCGCGCAGGGCCGGGTCCGCGGCGAAGCTGCGGTCGATCAGCTCGCACAGGTGCCGGACGATGTCGATGTTCGCCCATTCGTTGTTGCCGCCGATGTTGTAGGTCTCGCCTGTCCTGCCTTGTTCCAGCACCCGCGCGATGCCGCGGCAGTGGTCCTCGACATAGAGCCAGTCGCGGATGTTGCGGCCGTCGCCGTAGACGGGTACGGGCCGGCCGTCCAGCAGGTTCACCAGCGTGAGCGGTATGAGCTTTTCCGGGAAGTGGTAGGGCCCGTAGTTGTTGGAGCAGTTGCTGGTGGTGACGGCGAGGCCATAGGTGTGGTGATAGGCGCGCACCAGATGATCCGAGGCGGCCTTGCTCGCGGCGTAGGGCGAGTTCGGCGCATAGGGCGTGGTCTCGCTGAAGGCGGGATCGGTGGGCCCCAGCGAGCCATAGACCTCGTCGGTCGAGACGTGGTGGAAACGGTGGGCGGGCGTGCGCCCTTCCTCCAGCCAGACCTGCCGCGCGGCCTTCAACAGGCTGTGCGTGCCGTTGACGTTGGTGTCGATGAAGGCGTCCGGGCCCTGGATGGAGCGGTCCACGTGCGATTCGGCGGC
>JBAUIG010000080.1:0-2654 GCA_049682735.1 Candidatus Macondimonas sp.
CGGGATTCCTTGACGCTGCCCCGGGGGCTACCTACTATCTGGGGACCTTTTTCCACTGTTGAAGGAACAGCAGGACAACCCATATGGCCAAGAAAATTTCTCCCGATCTGGTTGGTGAAACCTTTAGCCCCATGCCGGCTTCATGGACCAAGAAAGACGTGCAGCTCTACGCCCTCGGCGTGGGCTGCCAGCCCGAGACCGAACTGGAGTTCGTCTACGAGATGAAGGGCCCCAAGGTCCTGCCCACCTACGGCGTCATCGCCGGCATGATGTCCATGGGCGGCATGATGGGCAAGGTGGAAATGAACCTTGCCAACCTGCTCCACGGCGAACAGGCCATCACCCTGCATCGCCCCATCCCGCCCCAGGCCAAGGTCGAGTGCATCGGCAAGATCACCGAGGTGTGGGACAAGGGCAAGGCCGCCGTACTGGGCGTGGAAGGCCTGGTACAGGACAAGGACGGTCCCATTTGCACCACCCACGCGACGATCTTCCTGAAGGGCGCAGGCGGTTTTGGTGGCGAGCGCGGCCCTTCTTCCGAAGGCATCAATGTGGCGCCGAACCGGGATCCCGATCACATCGTCACCTACAATACCCGCCCCGAGCAGGGCGCGTTGTATCGGCTGTCCGGGGATCCCAACCCCATCCACATCGATCCCAACTTTGCCAAGATGTCGGGTTATCCCAAGCCCTTCCTGCACGGCCTGTGCACCTATGGCTTTGTCGGCCGCGCTATCCTGCACACTCTGTGTGGCAGCGATCCGGCCCGCTTTGGTTCGTTTGAAGCCCGCTTTGCCGACCAGGTCTATCCCGGCGATGACATCGTGACCAAGCTGTGGGTGATCGAGCCCGGCGTGGCCATCGTCCAGGCCGAGACCCAGAAGGGTAACGTGGTGCTGTCCAAGTCCAAGTGCACTTTCAAGCCTGCGTAAGTCCCATCAGGCTTCAGCAGAGTGGACGGGGGCGCAAGCCCCCGTTTTTGCGTGTGCCTGACACTCAAGCCTGAACTACACTGTATAGCACCGCCTCGACCCCCGCCAAAATGGAGCCGTGGCATCACCTGCAGGAGTAAACATGGCCGCCAGCAAAACGCTTACCGTGGGCGACAAAGCCCCGTCGTTCACCTTGCCCACCGCCGACGGCCGGCAGGTCTCCCTGTCCGATTATCGCGGGCGCCAACCAGTCGTCGTTTATTTCTACCCCAAGGACGATACTCCCGGCTGCACCGCCGAGGCCTGCGCCTTCCGCGATCAATACGAGGACTTCAAGCAGGCCGGCGCCGAAGTGATCGGTATCAGTTCCGATGCCCCCGAGGCTCATGCCAAGTTCGCCAGCAAGCACCGCCTGCCCTTTCTCCTGCTCAGCGACCGCGATGGCGCCGTGCGCAAGTCCTATGGCGTACCCGCCACCTTGGGCCTGTTGCCCGGCCGCGTCACCTTCGTGGTCGACCGCGAGGGCATCGTCCGCCACCTTTTCTCCAGCCAATTCCGAGCCACCAAGCACGTCACCGAAGCCATTGGTGTTCTCAAGTCCCTGTCCTAAGTTTGGTTTTATGGAATATTCCGAAACGCCCGCTAAGCCCGCCGTCATGGCCGAGTCCGAACCTGTCACTGCCCCGCCTGCGCCCATTCCCCGCGAGCCGATGGACATCAAGGAGGCGCATTACCTGGCTGAAGGACGCTCCACGTGATGGATCGGTAACCCTTCGCTTGTCGATGCGATCACCTTGCAGGATAGGAGGGGAAATATGACTTTGTCGACAAGCCGTTCAACGAGGCTGTAAGAAATTTGGCCCGACCATGATCGAGCCGAAAGGCGCGACCGAATATTTTGAATATGTGGATGGGCAGCGCGCAATTACGGAGTGTCTCGGCAGGTGCCATCGGAAACAGACAACGGGCACCTAAAAATGATGCGTGAAGCCGAGGCGCGCTATTTTCAGGATGTTGAGAAGTGCAAGCAATCTTTGAGCCTCTCCGATCGCGGACTGCTCGCCGCGCCGTAGTTCCCGCTTTGCTGGTAAATATCGTCTAAAATTGGCAAGAGACGGCCGACGCCCCGCTCTCTCTGTTGCCAAATATTGGTCCGCCACGCCACCCGCCGGAATATACGTGCGCACGCCGGTGACATCCACCACCACGAAGGCGCCGTCGAGCACGTCAAGCTGGCCGCGCTCGATATAGAGCACCGAGAGCCGTTCCTTCATCGGTATGGGCCGCAGTGGTGGCAGCAAGTCGGCCACGGGTCAGCCGCTCTGGCCGTGATACTTGGCCACAAAACGCACGCCGGGCAGACCTTCGAAATCGGCATCCTGCGTCCACAGCAGCGCGCCAAAGCGGCGAGCGGTGGCGTAAATGACTGAATCGGCAAGCGCGAGCCGATGGTCCACACCCAAGCGCGCTGCCGACAGCGCCAGTACGGAATCCAGCTCGACCACCTGCCCCTGTCGCATCAGCGCCACTGCTTGAAGGGCATCGCCCTCCCCCCGTTGCTGCAACACGCGCTTGAAGACCTCCAGCAGGCAGAGCGTCGGAACGACCAACAGTTCCGTATCGATGATCGCCGACGCAAAGAACGTGGCATTGGGTCCATTCGCGAAATACTCCAGCCAGCCGGACGAATCGACCAGGTTCATACCCGATCGGCTTCCCGGG
>JBAUIG010000081.1:0-8613 GCA_049682735.1 Candidatus Macondimonas sp.
GTCTTGTCGTGAACGTGGATTTCGTATTATGGCGCTGGGGGAGTCGTCCAGCTGAGCGAGAAACCATGACCCTTGGTTCGGCCACCGCTATAGACAAAGCCGGCACCCGAGGTCTCGTTGGTGTAGCTGACGTCCCGGTATTTCGTTTTGGAAGGACCCTTGGACAAGCTGCCGCCGGTGGAATCCATGGCGAAAGACAGGCCCTTGCTCTTGTCCTTGCCAAGATCAATGGAAATTGCCTGACCCGTGATCTGAGACAGATCCGCATAGGAGATGGACTGCATTTCCGCGTGGGCGGCCACAGGAATCAAGCCTGCGACGAGCATCAAACAGCTGGTTTTAAGGATGTTTTTCATTTTGCGTTCCTTTTTTATGCTTTATATGGCTAGAGATGCGACCCCCAAGCTCGTGTCAGCTAATCGAGGGCAATGAAAGTGCATGGTTATGCCCCTTCATCCCTGTGATCGGCACGGAAGCAGAGAGCTTGAGCACAAAATAAGCGCCGGTTGTGCCGGCGCTTTCTTGGAGGTGAGTCCCTGGACTTGATAAGTCTTAGGCTTCAGCACCTTGGGTATTCAGCGTAGTCAATTCACGCACCCGCTGCAGGATCTGAATCATCAGGCCGCCGATGGCAAACAGGCCCCAGCCGAGGAACACGAAGCCCCAATGGATGGGCGCCGCGAACAGTTCTTCGGCGTAGAAGAAGGTGTGACCCCATTCGTTCAGCCCCAGGTTGGGCATGATCAGAACCGGCGCCGCGGCAATCAAGGCCATGGGCACGGAAACGCGGTTAGTGAAGTAGGGCACCCGGGTATGCAACAGGATGAAGCCAAGGATTGCGCCCACTGCGCCCACCGGAATGGCAAAGTAGAACAGGCCGATATGGGTGGGCGTGAAGTCGGTGTCGCGGACCGTGACCTGGTGCCAGGCAGCGTCGGCTTCGACATAAAGACCCAAAATGGCGACCAGAATCACGCTACCCACGGCGGCAAAGGCCAGGATGGCGTAGTAGATCATGAGTTCACGCTGAGGCGTCATGACGGGATTGGCCGGCCGGGTAAACCACAAGAAGGGCACACCAACAGCACCAATGAGGGTGATGATGGTCATCTGAATGTAGAACAGGTTCATCCAGTAGGTCTGGAATTCAGGCTCGAAGTAATCCAGCCCTACAGTGAACGAGTAGGTCTGCTGGTACCAGCGGTAGATACCAAAAAGGAGGGCGGCCAAGGCAACACCGATGAAAGCGGCCATCCACGGCATCCGGGGGGGGCGGGTTTCATCCTGAGCCAGTCCCAACAGGGACATGACCCGTTGCAGCATGCCTTCCGAACCTTGCGGTGCGTTTTGGGGTTTGATGACGGCGTTCATAGATCTTTGCTCCTCAATGATATTCATGGATACCAACTACGTTCCAAATGGTCAATCGCCTTTCTGTTTGAAGCGAGCTGGTCCTTGAACGTTGGTTCAGGATAGCGCGATCCATGATTTGGGTCAATGCCGCGGACGGTCAATACGAGCTTGGGACTGCCGAGGGTAATGGTCAGCGGCCTGAGGCTCTTTTTTTACGATTACTGCTGATGCCCGGCTTGTCACATCGTTGTCATGCTTTCCTGCGCATGATGCTGCGACCCATTTGGCTTGCGTCGATCCTGTCCACACTCGCCTTTAGGACGTAACGTGCCTTTCAGAAAACCTGCTGCAGCATCAGGCGCCCTGTCTCTGCACTTCAAAAAATTCCTCCAACAGGGCCGCGGAATTGCCTCCCTCGCGCCATCGAGTCGCAAACTGGCTATTGCGGCCTGCCGTGGCATCCTGCCCCATCGACCCCAGACCATCGTCGAGCTGGGCGCGGGGCTGGGGCCCATCACGGCCCATGCAGCGCAACGCATGCATCCGGACAGTCGGCTCATCGCCATCGAGCGGGACCCGGATTTTGCTGCCTATACCCGGCGCGTGGTCCCCCGCGCTGAAGTCATTGTGGGGGATGCCGGTGACATTGCGATCCTGCTCGCCGAGCGTCAAGTCACTCAGGTTGATTTGGTGATCAATGGATTGCCGACTCCCAGCCTTCCCGAACCGGTCAAACGCAAGATCTTCGAGTGGATGGCCAATCTGCCCGACACCGTCCTCATGAGCCAGTTGACTGTCATGCCTTGGGTTTATCTGCCTATGTATCGTCACCTGTTTGATCGGGTGCACTTCGATCTGGTGCTCGCCAATGTGCCGCCAGGCGGGGTCTATCACTGCAATGGCCTGCGGCCGGAATACGCAGCCTGGTTATGAACTCTTTGCGACTCGCTGAAACTCGCCGGAAATCTTCTCCGAAATCAGTCTCCCGTGATGCTTCCACATCCATCAGCCCACGCCGATCGATTGCAAACATCCATACCTCTGACCGCAGGCCAAAAGGGTAGAGCCAGATCGCGCAAATACTTGAACGCTCGGTCACCCCTTCTGGTATGCCGAGGTTCTGTTCGCAATGCTTAATCCCCTGGGACCTCTTGGTTCTCAGGAGCTGCCTGTTCGCGTTGCTTGTTGGGTGCTACAGACATGAACCGCATCCGCGAGCTGACCACCATAGAGCCCAACCCTGTCTCCGTAAATGCCTGAATTGCGGCAGGAAATCTCATCCCCTAAGCATTAACCATCTACTAACGCAACCGGGCTGTTTCGCCCGGTTATTTGCGTTTTTGGATGATCCTCATTCCGTTCCAGTCATGCTAGGATTCCGCCCAACGCCCTAAGCGCCGGGCCCGACGGGCTGGCGTGTGGGTGTCCTACGCCTTCATCCCATGCAGGAGATTTGCTACATCATGGACATTCAACTCACGGAAGAGGACCTGGCTTTCCAGCAGGAAGTGCGGGATTTCCTCGGTCAATACGCCCCCAAGAACAGCAGCGAGCTATGGAGCAAACGCAACGACTGGTTCAAGGCGCTCAAGGAAAAGGGCTGGGATTGCCCCAAATGGCCAGTCGAATTCGGCGGTCCGGGGTGGACACCCGTGCAACACTACATCTGGGACAAGGAAACCTGCGCCTACAGCCTGCCCCCTGAATTGCCTTTCGGCAAGGTGATGCTGGCGCCGATCCTGATGCGTTATGGCTCCAAGGAGCAGATCGAACGCTTCCTGCCGGACATACGGGACAATAAGGTCAATTGGTGCCAAGGTTATTCCGAACCCGGCGCGGGGTCGGATCTGGCTTCCCTCAAGACCAAGGCCGAACTGTCCGCTGACGGCAAAGAATATACGGTCAACGGCACCAAGATCTGGACCACCATGGCCCACATGGCGCAGTGGATGTTCTGCCTGACCCGCACCCAGAGCACAGGTGTGCGCCAGGAAGGCATCACCTTCCTGCTGATCAACATGAAGACGCCGGGCATCACCGTCAAACCCATTTTCACGTTGGGCGGCAGCCATCATGTGAATCAGGTGTTCTTCGACAACGTCAAGGTGCCGGTTGAAAACCGCATCGGCGAGGAAGGCAAGGGCTGGACCTATGCCAAGGGCCTGCTGCAGCACGAACGCAGCGGTATCGCCGGCATCAGCCGCACCATCGTGGCCTTGGACAAGCTCAAGAAGAATGCCCGCGCCGTGCCCGATGGCGACCGGACCCTGCTGGATGACCGCGCCTTTGTGACCCGTATCGCCGAAACTGAAATCGAGCTGCGCGCGCTCGAGTTCGCCGAGCTGCGCAGCCTGGCCGACGCCCAGCACACCGGCGAGCCCGGCACGGCCTCGTCCATCCTCAAGCTCAAGGGCACCGAGATGCAGCAGCGCATGCAGGAGCTCACCATCGAGGCGGCCGGCATCTTTGGGCTCAACCAGGGCTTCAAGGAAGCCGGGCCCAAGTTCTCCAAGATGGGCATGATGTTGTATCTGAACGGGCGCGCCGCCACCGTCTATGGTGGCTGCAGCGAAGTGCAGAAGGACGTCATCGCCAAGCGTGTGTTGGGCCTGGTTGACGCCGGCGCCTGAAGCCCGCCTCCAAGAATCTGAAGGAATTGCAATCATGGATTTTCGTTTCACGGAAGAGCAGCAACTGCTGCGTGACAGCATCGAGAAGTTCCTGCGGGAAGACTATGGCAGCACGGGTGTGGGCATCTCCGAACGGCGCAAGAAATCCCGCAAGGCGCCGGGATATGACGTGTCCAACTGGGCGATCTTTGCCGATCTGGGCTGGCTGGGCGTTGCCATCCCCGAGGAATACGGCGGCATCGGCGGCAACCTCATCGACACCATGGTGGTCATGGAAGAGCTGGGCAAGGGCCTGATCCTGGAGCCTTATTTCCCCACCGTGGTGCTGGGCGCCAACGCCGTCCTGCTCGGCGGAACCGAGACCCAGAAGCGCGACATCCTGCCCGGCGTGGTGGAAGGTAAGGTCCTGCTTGCTCTGGCCCATGCAGAGGAGCAGGCGCGCAACAACCCGACCGACATTGCCACCACCGCCACCAAGCACGATAGCGGTTGGACCCTGAACGGGACCAAGTCGCTGGTGCTCAACGCGGAGAGCGCCACGCAACTGATCGTCGTGGCGCGCACCTCCGGCAACCGCACCGACCCGAACGGCCTGACGCTGTTTCTGGTGGATGCCAAGGCCGAAGGCATCACCCGCACCGACTATCCCACGGTGGATTGCCTGCGTGCCTCCGAGGTGCGTTTCGAAAATGTCCTGGTGGCCCAGAGCCAGGTACTGGGCACAGTCGATCGCGGCGTCGAGGTGCTGGAAGCGGTCATTCACCGCGCCATCCTGGCGCTGGGTGCCGAGGCGGTTGGCATGATGGAAATGCTGCACAAGGACACTGCCGAATACACCAGCCAGCGTGTGCAGTTCGGCCATCCCCTGAGCCATTTGCAGACCGTCAAGCACCGCATCGTGGATATGTTCGTGGAGACCGAACTCACCCGTTCGCTGCTCTATCGCGCCACCACCGAAGCGCTGGCCGGTCAGGCGAGTGCTACGCAGGACATGCATGCCCTGAAATACAAGCTGGGCAAGGCAGGCCGCTTTGTGGGCCAGAGCGCTGTGCAATTGCATGGCGGGATGGGCCAGACGGAAGACCTGCGCATTGGCCACTATTTCATCCGCCTCACGGCCATGGACCCCTTGCTGGGAGACAAGGATTACCACCTGCAGCGCTATGTGGATCTGATGGACATTCCGGAAGGTGAGCCGGACGCCAACATCCTGCCGTTCTGAGGCAGGCGAGGCACCCTGGCCTCGAATCCAAGGGGTGGCGGCTTCCGTCACCCCTTTTTCATGTCCGGAGAACCGGCGCTGTCTTGATCCAGACGGCCCCGGGAATGTACTCATGCGCTCGGCATGCTGCGCCTGCGCTAGGTCCACCTCTGCCATGGCCATGCACCAAAGATGCTCACGGATCACTCCGGCGGCCTGCCGGCGGTTATAACGAGAGCACAATGTCGCCTCTGGCATTGGCCGCGGCCAGCAGGTGGTCGGTCTGACGTGCATCCGGACACCGAAGAGCTTTCATTCGGTGGGATCAGCAGCAATTGTCATTAATTTCCATCGATCCCTCCCCCCCGGATGCGGCGTTCGAGCAGATGCTTGTGTACGGATGATGATGATGCCCTACAATCCGCATCCAGATCCACGGAGTGAGAATTGGCTGGTGAGGATGAATGGATGAAATGGATGCGCTGGTGGATGATGTGCGCAGTGTGCGGATTGGCCCTGTGCAATGGAGTCAAGGCATCCACTTTTTCGGGGCGCTGGCTGCTGGTGGATACCCAAGCGCATGAACTCTCCGTCATGGAGGGCGAGGAGCCGATCTGGACCTTCAACCGAATTGCGATCGGGCGTGGCGGAGTGACGCCGTCCAAACTGACCCGGGATCACAAGACGCCTCTGGGCGAGTTCCATATCACTGAGATCCGCAAGAGCGACTTATTCCATGTTTTTATGGAACTTAACTACCCCAATACCGAGCATGCCAAAGCTGCCCGGGATGCCGGCCACATTAGTGAGGAAGATTACTGGGCCATCCAGCGGGCCGCCTGGAAAGGCCTCATGCCACCTCAGAACACCCGCCTGGGTGGGCATATCGGGATCCATGGTGTGGGCCGCGGCGATTTGCATATCCATCAGCAATTTGACTGGACCCAAGGGTGCATCGCCCTGACCAATCAGCAGATCGAACAGCTCCAGGCACTGATCGGCACGGGTGCCCGGGTGGTGATTCGCTAGTCTTAAGCTGCTTTTTGAGGATTTGGGCAAAAACAATTGCCTGGGTTCTTGAAAAATGAACATAAAAACTGGACACTGTGCACGCGCTGGGGGCCGATGTTCGGCATCTTTCGGCGACGAAGGCTGTTTCGTCCGATCGTTCGATGCGCTAGACCTTAACCTTTTATCTACATGAACCATTAATACCTGTCAGGAGTATTTGTTATGCTGGCCAAGAAATTTGCAGCTCCCTTGATTCTGGCCGTGGCACTGGGCGGCGGCCTGGTTGGCTGCTCCAGCACCAAGGAAAAAGAAGCAATGAACTCGCGCCTGGACGGCATCGCCGCCGATGCCAGGGCTGCTGCCGCTTCTGCTGAATCTGCCAAGCAGTCTGCTGCCGCTGCTGCCCGTGCCGCTGCCGAAGCCAAGGCGATGGCCGCCGATGCCAAAAGCACCGCCGAAGCCACCGACGAGAAGCTGAACCGGATGTTCAAGAAGTCCATGTACAAGTGAGCTGACAGCACCCCGTCGGGGAGCTTGTTTACTGAGAACCGCCGGGTTTTACCCGGCGGTTTTTTTATGCCTTGAGGATCGCAAGCAAGACGTGCCCGAACAGGTGCGCTACAAACAGGATCAATTCAGCCGTGGGCTTTCCGGTGTCATCTGGACGGTCCCAGACGGGATCTGGCGATTGTCCAGAGAAATGGGCATGGGAACGCCATTTTGTTGCGCAACGATTTCCCGCACCTGTGCCCAACTGATGCGGGTCTGACGCTGCGCCACTGCGCTCAGCACAGCCTGCATGGCCATTTCATAGAGCCGTTCCGGGCTGGCATTGCTCTCTTCCAGGGGCTCATGCACTTCCAGGTAGAGTGCGTCACCGAGCCAGCCGACCTTGACGGGGTCGTTGAGGATTTCAACCGGCGTCCCGACATCCACCCACCCAAATAATTGCGCCACGTCCTCCGGGTACATGCGCACGCAGCCATGGGTGACCCGCATGCCGATACCCCAGGGATTGTTGGTGCCATGGATCAGATAACTGGCGAATCCCAGGCGCAGGGCATGTTGGCCCAGCGGGTTGTCCGGTCCGGGAGGTACCACATCGGGCAGGATGTCACCCTTTTCGGCATGCTCTTTCTTGATCGAAGCGGGGGGATACCAGGCGGGGTCCTTGTCCTTGCGGACGACCCGGGTCATGCCGATGGGCGTGTTCCAATCCATGCGGCCAATGCTGACGGGATAGGTGATGATCTGTTGCCCCAAGCCCTTGGATGCCGGCGGGAAATAGTAGAGACGCATTTCGGGGACATTGAGAATGATGCCCTGACGCGCGCCGCGCGGCAGGATGAACTGCGTCGGCAGCAACACGGGCGTGTCCTTGCCGGGCAGCCATTTATCCACCTGAGGATTGGCCTGGATGATTTCGTCCTGGCCCAGGCTGAAGCGCCGGGCAATGTCCAGCAGCGTGTCTTCCTGCTGGGCGGGATATTGCAGTAGTTGCCCGACCACGTCGTTGCCCGGCGGGGGAAGCGGATAAGTGCGGTACTGCGCCAGCGCCGGAAGGGCCAGGACGAAGCCTGCCACGCCCAGGAGGTGGAGGGAGGCGGCGCGCCGAACGCGGGACAGGGAGATGTACAACTGATTCATGGGGTGAATCCGATAGGATAGCGGGTTAATTGCGCAGCACGCGCAGGAACAACATCTTGAGGTAGGCCGTTTCAGGTAGCGCCGGGTGAATGGGGTGATCCCGACTCTGGCTCCCTGTTTCCACCACCTGGATCTGGCGATCCACATGCCGCGCTGCGGCATGGACCTGTTCCAGCAGGGCTGGCGCGCTCAGGTGCTGGGAACAGGACCCGGTGATCAAATAGCCGCCCGGTTGGACCAATGGCAGGGCGAGCTGATTCAAACGCCGATAGGCGATGGTGCCGGATGATAAATCTTTGCGCCGCTTGATGAAAGCAGGCGGATCGACAATCACCACGCCGAAGCGGCGGCGCTCTTCCCTGAAGGTCTTGAGGACCTCAAAGGCATCGCCGCACAGGATTTCGAGCGGAATATCGTTGAGTTGGGCATTCTTGGTGGCCCCTTCCAAGGCGGTTGCCGAACTGTCCACGCAGGTCACGGCAGTAGCGCCCGCCGCGCCGGCGCTGATGCCCCAGGCGCCGAGGTAACTGAATACGTCCAGCACCGATGCGCCCTTGGCATAGGGGGCGAGGCGGCGGCGGTTGTCGGCCTGATCATAAAACCAGCCGGTTTTCTGGCCGGTGCGCGGGCAGCAGTGATACGTGAGGCCGTTTTCACACACACTCACCACGGACGGCAGGCTACCCAGGACCTCGACCGCCTCCGGCAGTCCTTCAGCGCCACGCCCGGCGCTATCATTGCGCAGCACAATCGCTTGAGGGCGTATTACCT
>JBAUIG010000082.1:0-8628 GCA_049682735.1 Candidatus Macondimonas sp.
GTCCATCCGTCGGCTCAAGAACCTCGAGCTGATGACCGAGGACGGCACCCTGGACAAGCTGAGCAAGAAAGAAGCGTTGATGCTGAGCCGCGAGCGCGAGAAGCTGGAGCGCAGCCTGGGCGGTATCAAGGACATGAACCGGCTGCCCGACGCGCTGTTCATCGTCGATGTCGGCCATGAAGCCATTGCCGTGAGCGAGGCCGCCAAGCTCGGTATCCCCGTGATCGGCGTGGTGGACACCAACAACTCGCCGTTGGGCGTGAACTACACCATCCCCGGCAACGACGACGCCATGCGCGCCGTTGGCTTGTATGCCCAGCTCATGGCGGATGCGGTGTTGGAAGGCAAGCACGGCCGCGCTGATGCTGGCTTGATAGGCGATGATTTCATCGAAGTCGAGGTCGAGGTGGCGCCGGTACACGTGGCGGATGCGCCTGAAGCCACTCACTGAAGCCCGCAACCGGATTGCATCGATCCCAAGGAGATTTTCATGTCCGTAACGGCGACCATGGTCAAAGAGCTGCGCGAACGCACTGGCGCAGGAATGATGGAATGCAAGAAGGCCCTTACCGAGACAGCGGGGGATCTGGATCAGGCCATTGAACTGATGCGCAAGCAGGGGCTCGCCAAGGCCGACAAGAAAGCTGGCCGCGTGGCGGCCGAAGGGCGCGTGGTGGTGCAGCGCGACGCCACTGGGAGCGCGGCGATTGCCATTGAGATCAATTGCGAGACCGATTTCGTGGGCGGGGGGGACGAGTTCCAGACCTTCGCCAACCAGGTCGCCGAGGCGGCGCTGGCAGCGGCGCCGGTCGATCTGGATGCCTTGCTGGCGTTGTCCTTGCCCAGCGGGGCGAGCGTGGACGAGCGGCGCCGCGAAATGGTAGCCAAGATCGGCGAGAACATCGCCGTGCGGCGCTTCGAACACCTGGCTCGCCAGGGCGATGTGTTCGGGCTCTACAGCCACGGCAGCCGGATTGGCGTCGTGGTGGATCTCAAGGGTGGCGACGAGGCGCTGGCGCGGGATATCGCCATGCACATTGCTGCCAGCCGTCCGCTGTGTATTTCGCCCGATGAGGTGCCCGCCGAGCTGGTGGCCAAGGAGCGGGAGATCTTCGAAGCCCAGGCGCGTGAAAGCGGCAAGCCCGAGGAGATCATCCAGAAGATGGTCGACGGTCGTGTGCGCAAGTACCTGAGTGAAGTCGCCCTGGTGGGCCAGCCCTTCGTCAAGGATGCCGATCTGACCGTGGGTCAGCGCCTCAAGCAGGCCGGTGCCCAGGTCATGCGCTTCGTGCGCCTGGAAGTGGGCGAAGGCGTGGAGAAGAAGACCGAGAATTTTGCCGAGGAAGTGATGGCGCAGGTACGCGGCGGCTAAACCCCCTACACAAGTCGATTGCAAGTGGGACACTCAGCGATCTGAGTGCCCCGCTGCGCCAGACTCCTTCAATCCTGCCGAGGACGCCATGACGCCAGCCGCTCCCGCCTATCGCCGTATCCTCCTCAAGATCAGTGGTGAAGCCCTGATGGGGGAGGCCGATTACGGGGTCGACCCGGCCGTGATCGGTCGCATGGCCGAGGAGATCCGCGATGTACGCGACCTGGGTGTGCAGATCGGTGTAGTGATCGGTGGCGGCAATATCTTTCGTGGAGCGGGTCTGGCAGATGCCGGCATGGACCGCGTCACTGCCGATCATATGGGCATGCTGGCCACGGTGATGAATGCCCTGGCCCTGCAGGATGCCCTGGAACGCATGGGCGTTTTTGCCCGGGTCATGTCGGCGCTGCGCATCAACCAGGTGTGTGAGGACTATATCCGCCGCCGGGCCATCCGACATCTGGAAAAAGGCCGCGTGGTCCTGTTTGCGGCGGGGACCGGAAATCCCTTTTTCACCACGGACACGGCCGCCAGTCTGCGTGCCATCGAGGTCAGTGCCGAGTTGCTGCTCAAGGCCACAAAAGTGGATGGCGTGTACAGCGCCGATCCCGTCAAGGACCCCGATGCCCAGCGTTACGACCACCTGAATTACGATGAAGTTCTGGATCGGCGGCTGATGGTGATGGATACCACGGCCATCGTGTTGTGCCGGGATCACAGCTTGCCCCTGCGGGTGTTCGACATCAAGCAGGAAGGCGCCTTGATGCGGATCGTGACCGGCGATCAAACCGTGGGGACGACTGTGGATAACGGCGCTGGCGCGCCCGTGCAGGCGAATCGTCTGGGAGCATGAGATGATCGATGAAATCCGTAAGGATGCCGCGGAGCGGATGAAGAAAAGCATCGAGGTGCTGCGGCATAACCTCTCCAAGATCCGTACCGGCCGGGCGCATACCAGCCTGGTGGATCACATCACTGTCCCTTATTACGGCAGTGACATGCCGCTGGGGCAGGTGGCCAGCGTGGCAGTAACCGACGCTCGAACGCTGACCATTACCCCCTGGGAAAAAAACATGGTGGCGCCCGTGGAAAAGGCCCTCATGGCGTCCGATCTGGGCATTACCCCCAATACCGCCGGCATGGTGATCCGCATCATTCTGCCCCCCCTGACCGAGGAACGGCGCCGTGACCTGGTCAAGGTGGTGCGTCATGAAGGGGAGAATGCCAAGGTGGCGGTGCGCGCCATCCGCCGTGACGCCAACGATCATTTCAAACAGCTCGAAAAAGAAAAGCTCACCAGCGAAGACCTGGTGCGGCGTGCCCAGGAGGAGATGCAGAAGATTACCGATGAACACATCGCGCAAATCGACCGCGTTCTGGAAGAGAAAGAACACGAATTGATGCAGGTCTGATGAGCCCTGAGGTCTCTTTGCTGCCTGCGGTATTACCTCCTTCGGCAAGACCGGGGGTCCTTCCTCCATGAGTTCAGTTTCCCCGAATGCCGTGCCCCGGCACGTGGCCATCATCATGGATGGCAACGGGCGTTGGGCGACCCAGCGCGGACAGCCACGCCTCTATGGTCATGAAGCCGGGGTTCGCGCCACGCGTGCCGTGGTGCGGGCCTGCCGCGATGCTGGGGTCAGTGTCCTCACACTTTACGCTTTCAGCAGCGAGAACTGGTTTCGCCCCGCAACGGAAGTGGGTTTTTTGCTGGAGCTGTTCGTGCGCACCATGGGGGTGGAACTGGATACACTCCACGCCGAAGGGGTGCGGGTGCGCTTCATCGGCGATCGGCAACGGCTCCCGCAAACCCTGACGGCCGTGATGGAAGCCAGCGAACGGCGCACCGCCGATAACCCCGGCATGGTGCTTGTCATCGCGCTGGGCTATGGCGGTCGTCAAGACCTTGTTCAAGGCGTGCGCGCGCTGGGTCGGCGCATCGAGGCTGCAAGCCTGAGGGCGGAGGAGATTACCGAGGCGGATCTGGGCGCAGCCCTGGCCTTGGGCGAACTGCCCGATCCCGATCTGCTGATCCGCACCGGGGGGGAATATCGCATCAGCAATTTCCTGTTGTGGCACCTGGCCTATGCGGAACTGTATTTCTGCAACACCCTCTGGCCTGATTTCGGGCCTGCCGAACTGAGTAGCGCACTGGCCTGGTACGGGTGGCGGGAGCGCCGCTTCGGCCGCACGGAGCCGCCGTCTTCGGGAGTGCTGATGGAGAATATGGATGATCAGTGACCGCTTCCGGACCGTCCTGTGGATCGTCCCGCCCGTAGTGGCTGCCGTCCTGTTTCTACCCCACGCTTGGGTAGCCATCTTGTTCGCGGGTGTCGTCTGGGGCGCAGGGCAGGAGTGGACCGCCCTGATGGGTTGGTCACATGACGGGGGGCGAGCGGCCGGCCTGTTCCTGCTTCCTCTGCTGGCATTGGCCTATGTGCTGGGCGACATCTCTGTGGTCAATGTTCTGCTCGGGGCAGCCTTGCTGTGGTGGATGCTGGCCACAATATGGATCATGCGCTTCCCGGCTGGCCTGCCGAGCGGCGCCTTGCTGCGCGGCCGCAAGCTGGTGGTGGGGCTGGCGCTGCTGGTTCCCGCCTGGCTGGCACTGGTGGTGTTGCATGGCATGCCCCAGGGCCCGCGTTGGCTGCTGCTGCTGCTGGTGATGATCTGGTTGGCCGATGGCGGCGCTTACTACACCGGCCGGCGGTTCGGGGGGCGTAAGCTGGCGCCTCGGGTGAGTCCGGGCAAGACCTGGGCAGGATTCTGGGGGGGGCTCGGCGCAGGTACGCTGACCGGTCTTCTGGGCGCGGCCTTGTTGGGACTGGACATCCCCACTGTGGGGGTCTATGCCGGAGTATGTCTGGTTACGGTGACGGGCTCGGTCGTGGGTGATCTGACAGTGAGCATGTTCAAGCGCCAGATGGGCGTCAAGGATACGGGCCATTTGTTGCCCGGCCATGGTGGCATTCTGGACCGTATCGACAGCCTCACCGCCGCAGCCCCTATTTTCACCTGGGGACTGGGCAGGGCGCAGGGATGGCTGTGATCGGTCTGTGCATCCTCGGGGCCACCGGCAGCGTCGGCTGCAGCACCCTGGACGTGGTGGCGCGGCACCCTGAGCGATTCCGGGTGGTGGCGCTCACCGCCCATCGGCAGGGCGAGCGACTGCTGGAGCAATGCCGGCGCTTCCGTCCGGATGTGGCAGTGGTCGACAGCATCGATGCCGCCGAGCGGCTGCGGGCTGGATTGGACGCAGCCGGTGTGTCCACCACGGTGTGGCACGGCGAGGCGGGCTTGATCCAGGCCGCCAGCCTGCCGGAGGTAAGCGCGGTGATGGCGGCCATCGTCGGCGCCGCCGGACTGATGCCGACCTTGAGCGCGGTGCGTGCGGGCAAAACGGTCCTGCTCGCCAACAAGGAATCCGTTGTCATGGGCGGGGCCCTGTTCATGGATGATGTGCGCCGCCACGGCGCCCGGTTGATCCCCATCGACAGCGAACACAATGCCATTTTCCAGTGCCTGCCGCGGGATTTCGCGCCCGGCCTGGATGGCGCTGGCGTGCGTCGCTTGCTGCTCACCGCATCGGGTGGCCCGTTTCGCCAATTCCCGGCGGAACAATTGGCGCATGTCACGCCGGAGGCGGCCTGCGCCCATCCCAACTGGGTGATGGGCCGCAAGATCTCGGTCGATTCGGCCACCTTGATGAACAAAGGGCTGGAGGTCATCGAGGCGCACTGGTTGTTCGGTCTGCCGCCGGAGCGCATCGAGGTGGTGGTGCATCCCCAAAGTGTGGTGCACTCGCTGGTGGAATATGTCGACGGCTCGGTGCTGGCCCAGCTCGGCCATCCCGACATGCGCACGCCCATTGCCCATGCCCTGGGTTGGCCGCAGCGGCTGGATGTCGGCTTGCCCCTGCTGGATCTGGTGCAAATCGGTCAATTGAACTTCGAGGAACCGGATCGGGAGCGCTTCCCGGCTCTTGATCTGGCTTATCAGGCACTGCGTGCTGGTGGCGGGGCCCCCGTGGTGTTGAATGCGGCGAACGAGGCGGCAGTTGCCGCGTTCTTGGCGAATCGCCTGCCGTTCCCCGGGATTGGCGAGCTCATCGGTCGTGCCCTGGCGCAATTGGGCGGCGAAACGGCGGGATGCTGGGAGGCAGTGATAGAATTGGACCGTCGCACGCGCGCGACCTGCGCGGCGTGGCTCGGGGGTGAAGCATGACTCAGGCGATATCGTCCTTGCTGGCGTTTCTGGTGGCCTTGGCCGTTTTGATCGCCGTCCATGAGTGGGGTCACTTCTGGGTGGCGCGTCGACTTGGCGTGAAGGTGCTGCGCTTCAGCGTCGGATTCGGCCGATCCGTGTGGCAACGCACCGGCGCGGATGGTACCGAATATCGCTTGGCGCTGATTCCCCTTGGCGGCTACGTCAAGATGCTTGATGAGCGTGAAGGGGCCGTGGCGCCGGCGGAACTGGGGCGGGCATTCAATCGCCAGTCCGTAGGCGTCCGCGCAGCCATTGTCTCCGCCGGTCCCATTGCCAACCTATTGCTGGCAATCGCCCTGTACTGGCTGGTGTTGTGCCTGGGCGTGCCTGGACTGCGCACGCTGGTGGACGCGCCGGCGCCCAACACCCCTGCCGCGCGGGCTGGATTGCAGGCGGGTGATGAAATCCTCAGCGTCAACGACGCCTCGACCCCCACCTGGGAACAGTTGGGCCTGCGTCTGGTGCAGGCGGCGCTGGACGATGCACCCTTGGCGCTTGAGGTGCGGCGTGCCGACGGAACTCGGCAGGCGCTGACACTGGATGCGGATCTGTCGCAGGCGCTGGAAGATCCTGCCAGGCTGCACGAGTCCCTGGGGCTTGCGCCCTACCGGCCGCCTCTGCCGGCTCAACTGGGTCAGCTCCAGGCGGATGGGCCGGCGATTCAGGCCGGGCTGCGCTCCGGTGATCGCATTGTGCGCATGGACGGGTCGCCGGTCGCTGACTGGGAGGATTGGGTCGGACAAGTGCGTAACCGTCCCGATCAAGCCGTCTCCATTGAGGTTTTGCGCCATGGCGAAATGCTGCGTTTGGACCTCCGCATCGGGGCACGGGAGCAGGATGGCGTGCGGATTGGTTTTGTCGGAGCCAGTCCCGAAGTCCCCCAACAGTTGCAAGACAGCCTGCGGGCCGAGTACCGTTATGCCCCGTTGGCGGCGTTGCCTGTGGCCGTTGAGCGCACCTGGCAGATGAGCCTGATGACGGTGCGAATGTTGGCGCGCATGGCCACCGGGCGATTGGGACTGGAAAACTTGAGTGGCCCGGTCAACATTGCCCAGTACGCCGGGTATTCCGCCCAGATTGGCCTGGTGTCCTATCTGGGGTTCCTGGCCGTCATCAGCATCAGTCTGGGCGTGCTTAACTTGCTGCCGATCCCGGTGCTCGACGGCGGTCACTTGGCGTTCTACCTGGCCGAGTGGGTGCGGGGGCGGCCATTGTCCGAGCGCGTCCAACATTGGGGCCAGCAGGCTGGCATCCTTGCCTTGGCGCTCATGATGGGGCTCGCTTTTTACAACGATTTCATGCGACTTTTGGCGCCATGAGCCAGCCGCTGGCCCATGCGACGGATCCGTAATCATCAAGGTTTTTATGAACAAGAAACTGTTGCCGCGCCTGACGTGGGCCATCCTGTTGTTGTGTCTGTCTTTGTCGGCGCAGGCATTCGATGCCTTCGTGGTCCAGGACATCCAGGTGGATGGACTCAAACGCCACGACATTAGCCGGGTTTATCGCGCGATGAATCTGAATGTCGGCGATCGGGTCGACGAGGAGCGCGTCCAACAGATGACCCGGGATCTGTTCAAGACCGGCTATTTCAGCGATGTGGCGTTTTCCCAGAACGGGGGCACCTTGGTGGTCCGGGTGGTTGAGCGTCCCAGCATTGCGCGATTTACAGTCACAGGAAACAAGGAAATCCCCGCTGACAAGCTGTTGCAGGGCTTGCGCGATGTCGGTCTGGCGGAAGGCCGCGCATTCGACCGCTCCGTTCTGGAGCAGGTTGAACAGGAACTGCGGCGGCAATATTTTGCCAATGGTCGCTATGGGGTCAAGATCGACACCCAGGTCAATGAGGAAACCGATAACCGGGTTGCCGTGGCGATCACCATCGATGAAGGCGAGGTGGCGACCATTCGCCGTATCAACGTCGTCGGCAATGAGGCCTTCAGCGACGAGGAACTGCTTAAACCGCTGCGCGCTCGCAGTGCCAGTTGGTGGCGCTTGTTCGGGAGTCGGGATCGTTATTCCCAGCAGACTTTCTCGGGCGATCTGGAAACACTGACTTCCTTCTATCAGGATCGGGGTTACCTCAATTTCCGTGTCGAATCGACCCAGGTTTCCCTCTCCCCGGACAAGGAAAGCATCTACCTGACCGTGAATGTCTACGAGGGCCCCAAATTCCAGGTCAGCGATGTGGCGCTGCTGGGGCAGTTGGTGCTGCCGGAATCGCAGTTGCGGCCATTGGTGACGATCCGCTCGGGCACGACGTTCTCCCGCCAGCAGGCCACGGAATCCGCCAAGAAGATTGCCGAGCGGCTGGGCGACGAGGGCTATGCCTTCGCCCAGGTGGAACCGATGACCGACATTGACGAGGCCAATCGGCAGGTCAAGGTCAATCTGGTGGTGAAGCCGGGCAATCGCTACTACGTGCGCAATGTGAATTTCCGGGGTAACACCACCACCCAGGATCAGGCGCTGCGGCGGGAAATGCGCCAGTATGAAGGCGCATCCTTCGCCGCCAGCGAGGTCGCCCGTTCACGCGTGCGCCTCGCCCGTCTCCCGTTCATCGAGCAGGCCGATGTGCAGGCTCGGCCCGTCGCCGGCGAGAGCGATCTGGTGGACGTCGACTTCGATGTCACCGAACGCAGCGCCGGAGCCTTCCAGGTTGGCGTGGGTTATTCCAGCGGCCAGGGTGTCCTGCTCAATGCCAATGTTTCCCACAGCAACTGGTTCGGCACGGGCAACCGGGTCAGCCTGGACTTCGTGACCAGCGACTACAGCCGCAATTACAGCGCCTCGCTGACCCAGCCGTTCTATACCCTGGACGGCGTCAGCCGCACCATCTCGCTTTTCCAGCGCTCAACGGATTCGCTGACCCGGGTCAGCTCCCGTTTCGACACCGATACCTGGGGCGGGTCCCTGCGCTAGGGCATCCCCATCACTGAATACGACAGCATTCGCCTGGGGGGCAGCTTCCGGGCCACGCAGTTGACGGT
>JBAUIG010000083.1:0-12168 GCA_049682735.1 Candidatus Macondimonas sp.
CGATACACCTGCCGCGCCGCGTCATAATCCCAGACCACAATCAAGTGGCCGGGGAAATGGGTGTGTGAACCGTAGTAGGGCAGATAAAACAGATCTGTCTGCACCAAAGCTGGATGACCCGTGGCTAATGCTTCCCACAAGGCGCTCTCCCCGACTGCCGGACCCGTGCACTGGCGCCACTGGAAACGATGCCCCAAGCGCGCAAAAAAGTTGCTTTCATAATCCGCTGAGCGCACGTGCAACAAACGGCTGGGAGAACCTCGTGGCATCTCCAGGTAAAACAGCCCCAATCCACCTCCCAGACCAAAGCAGAATGCCTCCGACCAGTTCAGCCCATGAAAATGACTCACATCGGCGATGGCGGTGCTGGCGCAGTGCCGGCCCGGCTGGTGGGTGATTCTTGACATCCGTGTTACTCCTCAATTTTCGCGATGATCCATGTCGCCAGCGCTGCTTGACAAGCCCCGCTATCCCTTCTAAAGATCTCTCACGGTTATCCGGAAAATGTCACCTGCTCAAGGCAGGTCGATTTCGGACGCAATCTTAGTTGAGCGACGACCAGAAGAGACTTCTACATAAAAATAGCGCAGGGGGAGAGGATCCATGAGCAGTGAATTGCCGCGGCGCGATGAATGGGTCCATTTTAGACTTGATGACGGAGGCATGATTCACGAGGCATTCGGCGATATCCATGCCCTGTTTGGGGTTTCAGCCTCTTCGCTATTGAATCGTAACTGCGTAGAGCTTGTCGCACCACGCAGCCAAGCCGCATTACGCAATCTGCTGAACATAGCCAGGGCTCAACCGCGTATTGGCCGCTTCAGGCTGGCCAGTCCCAACGGCGATCTATGCAGTGCCTTGTGGACACTTGCGCCCGCCGGGGAAGGCCAATTCTGGTGCGTGGTCAGCGCGCCGCCACCAGAGCATTCGCCCTATGATTTGCCACCGGCTCTGGCTGAAGTGCTGGATCGAGCCAACCAGGTGTTGTTCTTCTGCGATCCGCTCGGTCATTTCATCAACCTCAACCCTTCTGTCACTCGGATCACCGGCTATAGCCGTTGTGAACTCGAATCGCTGAATTTTTCCGAGCTGGTTCATCCTGACGATTGCCTCCTGGCTCGATCAATCTTCCTGAGTGCACTGGGAGGCAGTGGACAGCAAGCAGAGATTCGGGTTTTCACCAAAGACCGCCGGCAACAATATATTCACTTCACCAATGCGCCCCTGTGGGACAAAGAACAAATCGTTGGAGTGGTTGGCATTGGCAGTGACGTAACGGCCGAACGCATGTGGTCAACAGCCTTGAGTGATGCCCAAGAGCGCTTGAAACAGGCCCAGCGCATTGCGCGGCTGGGTCGATGGTCCTTTGATTTCAAGACCCGCAAGGCACAATGGTCGCCCGAATTATTTGCACTGCTGCAAATGAATCCACGAGATTTCTCCAATGACTATGCGGGTTTCAGGCGCCTCATCCACCCCGATGATGTGGAGCGAGTGACCAAACAGCATCGTGACGTAGTGAGGGACCAATGCGTTTTGGATCTCGAATGCAGGCTCGTGCGCCTTGATGGTTCGGTATGCTGGATTCGTGAACGAGGCGAAATCATCCGGGATAACAGCGGTCGGCTCATGCACATCGAAGGCACACTGCAGGACATCACGGAATGCAAGCGGGCCGAGGAAGAACTTCATCTGGCGCAGGACGCCATGGCCCGAATGGGTGAGAGTCTCTTCATCCTGGATGCAAAACGTCAGGTGCTCTCCGCCAATGCCGCATTTTGCCGCTTGGTCGGGTGCGCTCGCAGCGCCCTCCAGGACCAGGCGCCGGATTTCCTCCTTGCTCCAGGCCAGGAGATTGCCGCGCTTGACAGTCTATGGCAGCACCTGAAGACCATTGGTACCTGGCAGGGTCTTCTGCCGGGGCGTCGCATGGACGGCAGCCCCTTGACACTTTACCTAAGCCTGAGCCTGGCACGTGATACCAGCGGACGCATCACCCATTACATTGGTTTATGCCGAGAAGCGCCTGCACTCCCCTTAGTGGCCACCGAGAGGACGGTGCATCCCCAGGATCGCGACGCCGTCACGGACCTGTTTACCCGCGCGAGCCTCATGCGACAACTGACCCAGTCTGTTCCCGTAGCGGCGCGACAGGAGGATTATTTAGCCTTGCTGTGGCTGGATCTGGACCATTTCCGATCCATCAATGAATCGCTGGATCCGGCAGTCGGAGATGAAATCCTTCGGAAAGTGGCGCAACGTTTCCTGAGCCTTTTAGGTGAACAATCGACGCTATTTCACATGGGGGGAGACGTGTTTGCCGTCCTGCTGGAAGGATCGGCAGCGACTGCCCGCGCCACCACGCTTGCGGAATCTCTGTTGGAGGAGCTGAATCGACCCTTGCCGGTGGCTGGCATGCTATTGGGTCTCTCCGCCAGCATCGGGATTGCTTCCCTCCCCAGTGGCGAACAGGCCGATGCTGCTGACTTGGTGCGCCAGGCTGAAACAGCCATGTATCAGGCCAAACGCCACCGGCACTGCTATCGGCTCGCTACACGCTCCCGCCGGTTCACCCAATCCTCCCCCATGAGCGCCCATGAACTGCGTCAAGCACTTTCGAACGACGAACTTTTTCTGGTCTATCAGCCCATCTATGACAGCCTTGGAGGCAATCGCGACCAAATTTCCGGAGTTGAGGCATTGATCCGCTGGGCTCATCCCGTCCGTGGCACGTTGATGCCCGACAGTTTTCTCCATTTGGCAGAACGCATTGGGTTATTGCCGAGCCTTGGACAACGCGTGTTGGATCTGGCGCTGCACCAGCTTGCCTTGTGGCGCCGAAGCGACGCCGTGCATCTGCGTATGGCCGTCAATCTTGCCCCTGCCCAGCTTGTTGATCCGCAATTACCTACTCAAATCATCGCCGCTCTGCGGAATAACATCGTTCCTGCCGACGCCCTCACGCTGGAGATTACCGAGAATGCCTTGATGGCTCATCCGGAGCGCGCGCTCGAATCCTTGCGGGCTTTGCGAAAAATCGGCGTTCAGGTGGCGATTGACGATTTCGGCATGGGGTATTCTTCATTCAACTACCTTAAGCAGTACCCCTTCGATGTCCTCAAGATCGATCGTTCCTTCACAATGGCGCTTCCAGCCTCCAATCAAGATGCTGCCATTGTGGAGGCCATCCTTGGCATGAGTCAGCGCCTGAATTTAAGCGTCATTGCAGAGGGTGTGGAAACCGAAGATCAATGGACCTTCCTGACAGACCGCGGCTGCCAGGAGTTACAGGGTTTCTGGCTGAGTCGTCCCTTGTCGGGAGAAGCGCTGGGCCAGTTGCTGCGAAACAAGTCCAACCATTGATCCTTTTGATCGCGGCAGGGTCGAATCAAGGATTCCCTTGGAAGGACTCCTCATCATGGCCCGTCTGCATCTGCCTTTCTTTCCCTCGAAAGAGATCACCCCGGAACCGGTTTACCTCAATCGCCGTCGTTTTATGCAAGTGGGGACGGCTGCCGTGCTGGCGCCCCTGCTCCCCTCGGCGCAGGCTGCTGATCCCTTGGCTGGCCTTGGGCCGCTGTCTTCACGTCCTGGCCCCTATGGCACCGACGAGCCGCCGACCGACATTGCGGCCATCACGGGCTACAACAATTTCTATGAATTTGGCACCAGCAAGACCGATCCTGCGGAAAATGCCCACACCTTGCGGCCTCATCCCTGGTCGGTCGCCGTGACAGGGGCCTGCGCCAAACCAGCAAACTACACCCTGGAAGACCTGCTCAAGGGACAAGCCCTTGAAGAACGGGTGTATCGGCTGCGCTGTGTGGAAGGCTGGTCGATGGTCATCCCATGGGTCGGCTTCCCCTTGAGTTCGCTGGTGAACCGCTTCCAGCCAACCCGCAACGCCAAGTACGTCACATTCACCACCCTTCACGATCCTGAACAAATGCCGGGGCAGCGCCGCTCTGTCCTGCCGTGGCCTTATGTCGAAGGTCTACGCATGGACGAGGCCATGCATCCGCTGACCATCATCGCGGTCGGGCTGTACGGCCGGGTGCTGCCCAACCAGAACGGGGCGCCGCTGCGTTTGGTGGTGCCCTGGAAATACGGCTTCAAGAGCATCAAGTCCATCGTACGCATCAGTTTTGACGAAACCGCACCGACCACCACCTGGAACCGCGCCGCGCCCAAGGAGTACGGCTTCTACGCCAATGTGAATCCGGCGGTGGATCATCCTCGCTGGAGCCAGAAACGGGAGCGGCGCATCGGCGAATTATTCCGTCGTGATACGCTGCCCTTCAATGGCTACGCAGAGTCCGTGGCCAGCCTGTACCAGGGGCTCGATCTGAAGCGGAATTTTTGAGTATGCCGGCAAGATTACGGCACATCGGCGTTTGGGGGTTGCTGATCCTTCCCGCACTGTGGACCCTCATCGGACTGCAACGCGGAAGCCTGGGGCCGGATCCGGTTGAGGCCTTGATGATTGCCAGTGGCATCTGGGCCTTGCGCCTGCTGCTGCTGACACTCGCCATGACGCCACTGCAAGGCTTGAGTGGCTGGGTTTGGCCGCTCACGATCCGTCGCCAACTGGGTTTGGCGGCATTCTTCTACGCCCTGGGTCATCTGTTGGTCTTCGTGGTGTTTGACCAGAACCTGGACCTTGCGGCAGCCTGGCGTGAAATCATCGAGCACAAGGCAATCTGGCTCGGGATGTTGGCCTTGGCCCTGCTGCTGCCCCTGGCGATCACATCCACCCGCGGCTGGATCCGCCGTCTGGGACCGAACTGGAAACGCCTGCACCGGCTGATCTATCCCGCCGCGATCCTGGCAGCGATTCACTTCGGTTTCCAGGTCAAGGCCGATTTACGAGAACCGCTGATTTATGGCGCCATCCTGACGTTTCTGCTCGTTATGCGTATGCCCCGTGTATGGCCACGCGGCGGTCGGACGCGAGGTCATACCACAATTTCATAACACGGCGTGTACTGGCTGCCGGGAAGCTTCATGCGCTGTTCCCGCACGAAGCTGTCCAGCAATTGATCCAGCGACCGCATCAAATCCGGCGCTCCCCTGATCTGGAATGGGCCATGCAGTTCGATGGCCCGAATTCCCGTTTCCTTCACATTGCCAGCGACGATGCCGGAAAACGCGGCGCGCAGATTGGCTGCCAAGGCATGCAAGGGCTGCTCGCGATGCAAGGACAACCCCGCCATGTTGGGATGGGTAGGGACAAAGGGCTGCTGCAGCGCGGGGTCGATACGCAGCACCCAGTTGAAATAGAACGCATCGCTGCGGGCAATACGGAAGCGGCGCACCTCCTCCATGCCCCGGCGCATGGCGCGGGCCACGGCCACCGGATCATCGAGAATCACCTGGTAACGCGCCGTGACCGATGGCCCCAGGGTGCTCACCAGAAAATCCTCCAGCCGCCGGAAATAATCCGCCGAGGCAGCCGGTCCCGTCAGGACCAGCGGAAAGGGCACCTCGGCATTTTCCGCGTGCAAGAGAATACTGAACAAGTAGAGCAACTCTTCCATGGTGCCCACCCCGCCGGGAAACACCACGAAGCCATGCCCGATGCGCACGAAGGCCTCCAGGCGCTTTTCCATGTCGGGCATGATGACCAGATGATTCACAATTGGATTGGGGGGCTCGGCGGCGATGATGCCGGGCTCGGAAATGCCCACGTAGCGCCCGCCACTGCGATGCTGCTTGGCATGGCCCACGGCGGCTCCCTTCATGGGGCCTTTCATGGCGCCCGGCCCGCAGCCGGTGCAGATATCCATGCCCCGCAAGCCGAGTTCATAGCCGACGTGCTTGGCGTAGTCATATTCCGGGCGCCCGATGGAATGGCCACCCCAGCACACCACCAGGTTGGGCGGCTGACCAGGGAACAGGGCACGGGCATTGCGCAGGGTGTGGAACACCGCGTCGGTCACCCCGCCGGGCGCCTCCAGATCAAAGCGCGGATGCAGGCGGATCTCGTTGTGGACATAGACGATATCGCGCAGCACAGCGAACAAATGCTCCCGAATCCCGCGGATCATCTGGCCATCGACGAAGGCACCGACCGGCGCATTGCGCAGTTCCAGCTTGATGCCCCGTTCCTGTTGCACTACCTGGATGTCGAAGTCGCGATGACGCACCATCACCTGGCGGCTGTCGTCCTCCATATTGCCGCTGTTGAGCACTGCCAGAGCGCAACGCCGCAGCAGTTCATGCAAGCCGCCCAGACTGGTGTCACGCAGTCGCGCCACTTCCATCTGGGAGAGGACTTCCAGACTGCCTTCCGGGGTAATCAGGGCATCAATCCCTTCCGCTTTTCCAGACCGATGCGCGTCGCGGGTCAGATCCAAAGAGGACACGTCAAAATTTCCTGCTGATTTGAGCCAAAAAAGGGGGCCATCGTAACTGATCTCACACTTCCATATGCCATGACCATTGGATTTTTGGGCTAGAATGCAATCCATCGACCGGGTGTCTTGTCACCCATTGCCATTGCCCATCCGCCCAACCAAGGACTGAGTTGTGGAACAAACCGCCGTCATCAAAACCTACGATCGAATGGCCGCCGCCTACGATCTGATATTCAGCCCGATCTTCCAGCCCGGTCGCCAGCGCATTATCGACAAGATGGACTGCCAGCCCGGCGATCGCATTCTCGAAGTGGGTGTCGGCACCGGCATGTCCTTGTCGTGCTATCCCCGATCCACGCGGATCACCGGCATCGATATTTCTCCCAAGATGCTGGAACGGGGACACCGTCGGGTCAGGAAACAGCAGCTCGACCATGTGGACCTGCGCATCATGGACGCGCAGCAACTGGAGTTCGCCGACAACAGCTTCGACAAAGTCACCGCCATGTATGTGGCCTCGGTGGTTCCCGATCCCAGGCGCATGGTGGCGGAAATGAAGCGGGTCTGCCGCCCCGGCGGGGATCTGTTCATCGTCAACCATTTCAGCAATCCCCACTCCATGGTGCGCTGGTTCGAACGCGGCATTGCGGTCATCACGCCGCTGATCGGGTTTACCTCCGACTTTCCCCTGGATCGCTTTCTGGCCGACGCGCAGATCAAGCATTTCGATATCGAGCCGGTCAATCTCTTCGGTTACTGGTCGATGATCCACGCTCGCAACGATTGAATCCATCGGCTTCGATCGATCCCCAGCCTGACCGCAGCCGGCAATCGGCTCATCCAGGCTTCGGTTGCGGCCGCCGCCAATGGGGAAGCGTGACCTGGCGTTCGGCGCCCAAGGTCAGCTTGCCAGCAGGCGCGTCCTTGCGCAGCGTGGTTCCCGCACCCAAGGTCGCCCCCTCTCCCACCGTGACGGGCGCCACCAATTCGGTTCCGGAGCCAATGAACGCCCCATCCCCGATGACGGTGCGATGCTTGTTCACCCCGTCGTAGTTGCAGGTGATGGTGCCCGCGCCCACGTTGACCCCACGCCCAACCTGGGCATCGCCCACATAGCTGAGGTGGTTGATCTTGCTTTCCTCCCCCACTGTGGCCTGCTTGATCTCGACGAAATTGCCAATATGGGTCCGCGGTCCCAGCTCGGCGCCGGGTCGCAGCCGCGCGTAAGGGCCAATGCGGGCCCCAGAACCCACCTGCGCCCCATCCAGATGGCAGAACGGCAACACCTCCACCCCAGCCGCCAGTTCGCAATCCCGCAGCACACCATGGGCACCGATCCGCACGCCATTCCCCAGATGGACACGGCCCTCGAATACGCAACCTACATCGATAAATACATCCCGCCCACAGTCCAAGGTGCCACGTACATCCAACCGCGCCGGATCGGCCAGGGTCACTCCCGCACGCAACAGGGCCTCGGCCTGGCGGCGCTGCAGCACCCGCTCGACCTGGGCAAGCTGCAACCGGTCGTTGACCCCGAGCACTTCCTCATGATCCTCGGTCCGTACCGCGTGCACCGCCTCACCATCGGCTACGGCCAGGGCGACCAGATCGGTCAAATAGTATTCGCCCTGGGCGTTCTGCGGCTGCAGGCGCGGCAGGTAGCGCCGCAGCAGAGTCGCTGAGACAGCCATCAGGCCCGTGTTCACCTCCCGGATGGCCCGCTGGGTCTGTGTGGCATCATGCTCTTCCACAATGCCGCAAACCTGACCCGCAGCATTGCGCAGGATCCTCCCGTATCCGCTTGGATCGGCCCGTTCGGCCACCAACAGGGACAAGCCCTCACCGGCCGCTGCCTGCAAGCCGGCCAAGGTTTGAGGGCGCACCAAGGGCACATCCCCGTAGAGGATCAGGACCAGGTCACCCACAAGATGAGGCAGCGCCTGGGCCACCGCATGACCCGTCCCGCGTTGCTCGGCCTGCTCCACCCAGTGCAGATCGGGCTCGTCGAATTGCGTTCGAACCGCCTCCATGCCGTGCCCCACCACCACATGAAGTGCGGCTGGCTGTAGCGCGCGCGCGGTTTCCAGCACATGGGCCAGCAGCGGCCGGCCGGCCAAGGGTTGCAACACCTTGGGCAACGCGCTGTTCATGCGCGTTCCCTTGCCCGCCGCCAGCACGATCACATCCATTGTCATTTTTGTTCCACCCTTCGAAGTCACGGCCAATGGCTTGCCATTACGCGTCCATCACCACCCAATCACCCTGCCGGCGCACCGCCACCGCCGACAGCGCCTGTCCCACACAGGGGCCATGGACACACATCCCGTCCTCCATCCGAAACTGGGCCAGATGCAAGGCGCACTGGATGAGCGATCCCTCTGGATTCAACACTTGTCCCGGTCGCCAGTCCAGTGGCGCGCCGGTGTGTGGACAGCGGTTCTCATAGGCCCAGACCTGTTCCCCCCGGCGCACCAGCACACAAGCCCGGCGCGTGTCGCCATCGATAAGATCAAAAGCCCGGCTTCCCGGGTCGGGCAAATCCTCCCATCGGCACAGACGCACTCCGCTCACTGCGAGACGCCAGCTTGAGCCGGCAGATCCAGAAGACGGATCGATTTCCCGAGGTGGGCAATCAGCGCCAAGGCCGGCAGGGAAGCCAGGAAAGTGATGGTGAAGAACACCGGCCAGCCCCATGCGGCCACCAGGTAACCCGCCGGCGGTCCAATGAATACCCGCGCCAGCGCCGCAACGGCCGAAAACAGGGCGTACTGGGTCGCGGTGTAACGCACGTCGCATAGCGCCATCAGCAGTGCGACGAAGGCCGCCGACCCCATTCCCCCAAACAATTGCTCACCCACCACGGCCACGACCAGCATGCCATGACTCTTGCCCACCAGCGCCAATGCCGCGAACAACAGGTTGGTCAACGCCTGCATGAGCCCGAACACCAAGAGCGCGCGCCACAAGCCCCAGCGCATCATCAGCGCCCCACCAACCACGGCGCCGAGCAGGGCGGCCGCAATGCCGACGCCCTTGTTCACCACGCCCACCTCGGCAACGCTGAACCCCACCCCCTGAACCAGAAAAGCGGTGCTCAAGGTGGCGGCAAAGGCATCGCCGAACTTGTAGAGAATGATCAAGGCCAGAAAGGCCCCGGCGGCCGGGCGGCTGAAGAAAGCCTGCAACGGTTCCCACAGGGCATCCACCAGGCGATGGGGCGCTGCGGCCGGCGCCGCCGGCTCGGGACTGAACAGGGTGACCAGGATGCCCGCAGCCATCAAGACCGCCATGATGCGGTAGGTGGTTGCCCAACCCACTGAGCCTGCCAGCACCAACGCCAGCGCGCCCGAGGTGAGCATGGCCAGGCGGTAGCCGGTGTTGGTCAGGCCAGCTCCCAGCCCCCGCAAGGGGGGTTCCAGGACCTCGGTGCGGTAGGCGTCGAACACGATATCCTGTGAAGCCGAGGCGAACGCCAGCCCCAGCGCCAGCAATCCCAGCACGACAACGCCCGCAGTCGGATCCTGCATCGACATGATCAGCAGCACGAGCACCAACATCACCTGCGTGACCACCAGGCCGCCGCGGCGGCGTCCCAGCCCCAGCAGGGCGTAGCGGTCGAACAGCGGCGCCCACAGAAACTTCAGGGTGTAGGGCAAGCCGACCAGGCTGAAGATACCGATGGTGCGAATATCGATGCGCACATCGGCAAGCCAGGCCTGCAGGGTTCCCCCGGACAGCGCCAGAGGCAGTCCAGAGGCGAATGCCAGCACGGTGATGCGCCACAGCTCCGGATGGCGGCGCAGCGCCTGCCCGGTGGATGCCGGTGGCGTGGTGTCGGCTGCGTGCTCGCTCATGCCGTCGCGGCCTGGGCCTGGCTTGCGCTCGCAGCAGACGGCAGCGGCCAATCGTAATCGATGGTAAGCGCAGCATGATCGCTGAAGCGCTGGGCTTTATAGATGTCCGCGGCGCGCGCCGTGGCCGCCAGCGCCGGCGTGGCGATCTGGTAATCGATGCGCCAGCCGACGTTGCGTGCCCAGGCCTGACCGCGATTGCTCCACCACGTGTAGCCCTCCCCGGTGGCTGCGGGGTAAAGCTGTCGAAACACATCCACCCAGCCCAGCTCATCGAACACCCGGCTCAACCAGGCCCGCTCCTCCGGCAGGAAGCCCGAGTTTTTCTGGTTGGAACGCCAGTTCTTGAGATCGATCTCGCGATGGGCGATGTTCCAGTCCCCGCACAGGAGCACCTCCCGGCCCGCCCGGGACAAGTCTGCCAGGTGGCCGAAAAAGCGCTCCATGAAATGGAACTTGGCCGCCTGGCGGTGCTCGCCACTGGAGCCGGAAGGCAAGTACAGCGAAATCACCGACAGCTCCGGGTAAACCAGTTCCAGATAGCGCCCTTCGGCGTCGATTTCAGCAACCCCCAGACCCGCCACAACGCGCTCGGGCGGGCAGCGGGCATAGACGCCGACGCCGCTATAGCCCTTTTTTTCGGCGCAGTGGAAATAGCCCTGATAACCCAGCGGATGGCGCATCAGAGCGGTGAGATCCGCATCCTGCGCCTTGAGCTCCTGCAAGCAGACCCAATCCGCATTCATGGTCGGCAGCCAGTCCAGAAAGCCCTTGTTCGCCGCCGAACGGATGCCATTGAGATTGAGCGTCATGATGCGCAAGAGATCACTCCGTCGATGGACGTAAATACAACAGTCGGGCGGACCTCAGCCCAGAGACATGAAGTCGGTGGGCGGGTCAGGCAAGCGCTGGGCGCCGCCAGTCACCACGAATGCGCCGATTTCGCGCCGCACTGCCGCCAAGGCCGAGCGGAACGGAAAGGCCGCGGCCAGCAGAATGTTGAAATGATCGGCCCGTTCCAGAAAGACCATGCGCGCCCGGCCACCGCTGGCCTCAATGCGCCGCCATAGGCGCTTGCTGTTGCCGGGGCCGACCACCCGATCCCGCGAGCCATGCAGGAGCAGGAATGGCGGATTGCGCCCATCGACGAAGTGGATCGGCTGGGATGCCGCGTGATGCTCGACCGGACCAAAGGTATCGGCCAGCTCGACGCTTTGGAAAGGCATGAAATCATAAGGTCCGGCCAGGCCGATGAAACCCGCCAGTTCCCCAGGCGTGCGTCCATGGGCCGCCAGATAACGCCCGTCCAGGGCCAGCAAGGCGCCGATGTGTGCGCCCGCTGAATGACCCATGAGATAGATCCGGTCCGGATCACCCCCCAGCGCCGCCGCATGGCGCAAGGTCCAGTCCACCGCTGCCGCCGCATCCTCGACGAAAACCGGAAAGCGCACCAAGGGATACAGCCGGTAGTCCGGCACAACCACCACCGCGCCCAAAGCCGCCAGGCGACGCGCCAGCAGCCCATACTGGCGCCGACTGCCCTGTTTCCAGCGACCACCGTAGAAAAACACGATGACTGGCAGTCCGCTTCCGGATGCCGGCCGGTAGACGTCCAACTGTTGCCTGGAATGCGTCCCGAAAGCTGCCGTGTGCACCCGCCGCGCACCGATCAGGGCGGCGAAGGGCGCGCGCCATCCTCCCCCTTTGCCAGGCGATTCCGCGGTATCAGAAGATCGGTTCATGCATCCGGGGTCCAACCGCCTGGACACGGCCGGTATTGAGCGCGCGCAATCCCTGGGTCAATCCGTCCAGGGTCAGGGGATACATCTGTCGCTCCATCAGCTGACGCACGATGCCGATGGACGGGGTGCTCTCCCAGCGGCTTTCCGGCTCGGGATTGAGCCAGATGACATGCCGGAAATGATTTCGAATGCGCTGCATCCACACCGCGCCCGCCT
>JBAUIG010000084.1:0-1901 GCA_049682735.1 Candidatus Macondimonas sp.
GCGCGGCCAGCGGTGGATCTGTTGCGCCAGCGCCGTTCGGCACAGGCCTATGACCCGGCGGGAACGATGGATTTTGCGGCATTCCGCTGCCTGTTGGACCGGCTGGTGCCGCGCGCCGGCGTGCCGCCTTGGTCCGCGCTGCCCGAATCCCCGCGCGTGCATCCGGTGCTGTTCGTCCATCGGGTGGAGGGCATGACGCCAGGGCTGTATGCCCTGCCGCGCCACAGGGACGCGCGGGCACTGCTGCTTGGGGCGCTGGATCAGGGTTTTGCGTGGGAAGCCTGTCCCGAGGTCGAGCTGGCCGGTGGGCTGGCCCTGTACCGCTTGTTCACCGGGGATGTTCGCCGCGTCGCCGGGCTCATCTGCTGTCACCAGGCCATCGCCGCCCAGGGTGCGGTCGCTTTTGCCCTGCTCGCCGAATGGACACCCGAAATCGAGGACGAACCCTGGCGCTATCGCTGGCGGCATTGGGAAGCCGGCGCGCTGGGACAGGCGCTGTATCTCACCGCCGAGGCCTGCGGACTGCGCGGCACCGGAATCGGCTGCTATTTCGACGAGGCGCTGCACGAACTGCTGGGTATGCGGGATGGCCGATTGCAGAGCCTGTATCACTTCACCGTGGGCCATCCGCGCCATGACACGCGCATCCAGACCCTGCCGCCCTACGCCCATCTGCGGCGCGATTGAGACCCCGCGCAAAGCACCTCAACAGCAGCGATTGGGGCCGCTGAAGAGTTGATGCATATTGAGGCCGATCAGCATGGCGATGGGGGTCATGTTCGCCACGATGGCGGTGGCCCAGGGGCTGTGCTTCATGGCGTTGACGACGGTCAGCCCCAGCGCCGAGGTCAGCACGATCAGGGTCATGAAGGTCCCGTCCAAGGCCGCGTTTCCGGCGATGGGGCCTAGCTCGTCGCGGGCCATCTGGCCTAGGCTGCGCACGCCTACTCGCAGGGCGTGCAGCTGGGTTTCAGCGGGGAAGGATACCGGATTGGGCGGTCTGCATCGAAGGTGCTGGGCGGCAGGCCGGAAGCCATGTTCGGGTTAACGAACGGGAGGGAGCTCGCGGAAAACGTCGGCCTGGATGGACGCTCGTTGATCGGCCCGAAAACCGTTTGAATCAATCGGGCCTTATTGGCCGAGCTCGCGTCGTCATGGCCTTGCGCCAATCGCAAAAGGCAAACGGATTGCCGTACCGGCTCTATCCGTCATGGGTTCCCGATGATTCGGCGTGATTCCCGGTCACCTCGGGATCAGTCGAAGCTCACGCCGGTTCCCTTCAGGCCGCAATAGCCGCCCGGATTGTGCGCCAGGTATTGCTGGTGCTCGGGTTCGGCGAAGTAAAGGGGCCCGGGAGCGACAATCTCGGTAGTGATGGCGCCCCAGCCGGCGGCGCTCAGGCGCTCGGCGAAGGCGCTGCGGCTGGCCTCGGCCGCGATTCGCTGCGCCTCATCAGACGGCTGGATCAGCGAGCGATATTGGGTGCCTATGTCGTTGCCCTGGCGCATGCCCTGGGTTGGATCATGCGCCTCCCAGAACACCTTGAGCAGATCCGTATAGGCGATCTGCGCAGGGTCGTAGACAACCCGCACCACTTCGGCATGCCCGGTCTTGCCGCTACAGACCTCCTCATAGCTGGGATTTGGGGTCAGCCCGCCCGCATAACCGACGGCTGTGACGTAGACGCCGGGCAGGGTCCAGAAGCGGCGTTCGGCGCCCCAGAAACAGCCTATGCCAAAGCAGGCCACGGACAGGCCGGGCGGGTAGGGCGGCGCGAGAGGCGTATCAAGGACGGCGTGGCGTGGCGGAACCGGCATGGCCTGCTCGTGGCCGGGCAAGGCCTCGGCCGGCGTAGGCAGGCGCAGCTTGTTAGGATTGAAGAAGCGCATGACCGATCTCCC
>JBAUIG010000085.1:0-3397 GCA_049682735.1 Candidatus Macondimonas sp.
CATGCACGTCCTGCAGCAAAACATCGCCCAGCACCACATTACCCTGCGCGTCGCCGGGGCCGCCGGCCGCTTTCAGCGCAGCCCAGGAGCCCACATCGCTCCAGCCGGCCGCGAGCGGCACCACCACTGCCCGATCGGTCTTCTCCATCACGGCGTAGTCCAAGGAATCCGATCGGCAAGCCAGGAAGGGCGCCGATGCCAGACGCGTGAAGTCGAGATCACGGGCAGCACCGGTCCATGCCGCCTCCGCAGCAGCCAGAATATCCGGCGCATGCTGCGCCAGGGCGTCGAGTATCGTCCGGGCCGTGAACAGGAACATGCCGCTGTTCCAGAAATACCCGCCTTGGCGCAGATAGGCCTCGGCCCGCTCACGGTCGGGTTTCTCCACGAAGGCCGCCACGGATAGCCAGCCCGTCTCGTCGGCTGCGTCAGCCCCCCGGATATAGCCATAACCGGTCTCGGGCGTCGTGGGCACAATGCCGAAGGTCACCAGATGTCCAAGCTGCGCCGCTGCGCGCGCTGCGCCCAGTGCCTCGCGAAAGCGTTCAGGCTGTTGGATCAGATGATCGGCCGGCAACACCAGCAGCAGCGTTTCGGGATCCCGGCTCGCGGCGTCCAATGCAGCGATGGCCACCGCCGGCGCCGTGTTGCGGCCGGCGGGCTCCAGCAGGATACCCGCTGGTTCGCGGCCGATCTGGCGCAGTTGTTCGGCCACCAGGAAGCGGTGCTGCTCATTGCATACGATCAGCGGCGCGGCCAGCTCAGGCACGCCCACCAGTCTGAGCAGGGTGTCCTGCAGCAACGTGTGCTCGGAACACAAGGCCAGGCACTGCTTGGGCAGTTGCTCGCGCGACAAGGGCCAGAGCCGGGTGCCCGAGCCTCCGGACAGGATCACGGGCACCATGCGGGATGCGGCGGGAAGCGAGTCGACGGGCAGGGATACCGATGCAGCGCTCATGGGGAATGCTCCGGGATGGCGGAAAACTGCAGGCCAAATTGTCGGCGCAGGAGCCGATCCCGCCAGGGAATGGGCAAGCGCGCCAGCAAGGGCATCAGGCTGCTGCCGTTGCCAATGCGCACCATGGCGCGCGGGCGCGGCGCGGTCACCGCCTGATAGCAGATGCGCGCGAAGGCTTCGGCCGACGTCGCACGGCGCTGGGAAGCCCGTGCCCGTCCGTAAATGGCTTCCCGGCACCGGTCATACCAGGAGTCCGCCCGCAACACCCGCTCCACCGCCTCGCTGGCATGATCCCCGAAACGCGAGCGGATCGCGCCCGGCTGGATGGTGATCACTGCGATGCCAAAGGGTGCGAGCTCCATGCGCAGGGCATCGGACAGGCTGTGAAGGGCGGCCTTGGTAGCGCAATACACGCCGGCAAAGGGTGTCGTGAGCACCCCGGAGACGCTGCCGATGTTGACGATACGCCCCCCTCTCGGGCGCATGCGCGCCGCAGCGGCCTGCGCCATCAGCAGGGGCGCGAACACATTGGTGGCGAACTGGCGTTCCAGTTCGGCTGCCGGCATTTCGACGGTCGGCCCCATGGCGCCGTACCCCGCGTTATTGATCAGGATGTCGACATGATCTTCCTGAGCATCCAGCGCGGCCCAGAACGCCGCACGGCTGGCCGGGTCACAGACATCCAGCGGCAATGCCTGCAGGCCCAGGGCGCTGAGCTCCGCCAGATCCTCGGGTCGCCGCGCCGTGGCATAGACTCGGTAGCCATGGTGGTGAAACGTCAGCGCCAGCGCCTGCCCGATGCCGCTTGAACAACCGGTGACGATCACCACCGGGGGGTAATGCGTGGCCATACCGATGCTTCCTCGCTGTTTCGTCCGTTGAAACCGGGGCGCGCCCTCAGGCCGCGCCGGCCAGATCGGGCAACAAGGGCCGCAGGTAACGGCCGGTATGGGAAGCGGCCACCTCGGCCACCGCCTCGGGCGGTCCTGCGGCAATCAACTGCCCTCCGCCATCACCACCCTCCGGCCCCAGATCCAGCAGCCAGTCGGCGGTCTTGATCACATCCAGGTTGTGCTCGATCACCACCACCGTGTTGCCGTGACCACACAGCCGTTGCAGCACCGCCAGCAGCATTTCGATGTCGTAGAAATGCAGGCCCGTGGTGGGCTCATCCAGAATATACAAGGTTCGCCCGGTGTCGCGCTTGGACAGCTCCCGCGACAGCTTCACCCGCTGCGCCTCCCCCCCCGAGAGGGTGGTGGCACTCTGGCCCAGGCGAATGTAACCCAGGCCCACGTCCATCAAGGTTTGTAACTTGCGCGCCACGGTGGGCACTGGGGCGAAGAACGCCAGCGCGTCCTCCACCGTCAATTCCAGCACTTCGTGAATGCTGCGCCCCTTGTAGCGTACCTCCAGGGTTTCCCGATTGTAGCGCTGACCCTTGCACACATCGCAGGTGACATACACATCGGGCAGGAAATTCATCTCCACCCGGATCACCCCATCGCCCTGACAGGCTTCGCAGCGACCGCCCTTGACGTTGAAACTGAACCGGCCGGGACCATAACCCCGGCTACGCGCTTCCGGCGTGCCGGCGAACAGCTCGCGGATGGGCGTGAACAGGCCGGTGTAGGTGGCCGGGTTGGAGCGCGGGGTGCGGCCGATGGGGCTTTGATCGATGTCGATCACATGATCGAACTGATTCAGTCCCTCGATGCGCTCATGGGGGGCGGGTTCGGCAGCGGCGCCATGCAGATGGCGCGCCGCCGCGACATGGAGCGTGTCGTTGATGAGGGTGGACTTGCCCGAGCCCGACACGCCGGTCACACAGGTGAACAGGCCCACCGGGATCTCTGCGGTGAGGTGTTTGAGGTTGTGACCGCTCGCGCCTTTGATGCGAATCCAGTGGTCGCCGTCGGGTTGCCGGCGCGGCCGGGGGATGGCGATGCTGCGTCGGCCGCTGAGGTATTGGCCGGTAAGGGATTCGGGATGGGCCGCGATCTCGGCCGGCGTCCCTTGCGCCACCACCTGGCCGCCGTGTACGCCGGCGCCGGGACCCATGTCCACCACATGATCGGCGGCGAGAATGGCGTCGTGGTCATGCTCCACCACGATCACGGTGTTCCCCAGGTCACGCAAATAGATCAGGGTGCGCAGCAGGCGGTCGTTGTCGCGCTGGTGCAGACCGATGGATGGCTCGTCCAGCACATACATCACCCCCACCAGGCCCGCGCCGATCTGGCTGGCCAGCCGGATGCGCTGGGCCTCCCCACCGGAGAGGGTCTCGGCGCTGCGGTCCAGGCTCAGGTAATCCAGCCCCACATTGACCAGAAAATCCAGCCGCTGGGCGATTTCCTTGCAAATGCGCTGGGCAATTTCCCCGCGCCGACCCGGCAGATTGAGCTGCTCAAAAAAAGCCTGGGCCTGGCGCACCGACCA
>JBAUIG010000086.1:0-2413 GCA_049682735.1 Candidatus Macondimonas sp.
ATAAGACGATAACTGCCGCGGGCGTAGGCCTGCAACAGGCGGATCGCGGTCTCGAGCGCCTCGGCGATCTCGGCAAAGGCGGGATAGCGGGTTAGGGCAGTCGCGAGTGTCGAGGCCGCGCTCCCGGCCAACCGCCGCATGCGGGCTGTACGCTTGAGCACCATGGCGGCGCCGGCTTGAGCACTTTCCAGCAGCCGTCGGGGATGGATGGATGACATGTCAGGACGCTCCCTGAGCTGGAATCGCGCTGAGCTGGTGGCGCTCGAAAAACTGCCAGATTTCACGGCTGGCATCAATCACATGATACTCCCCGCCCGCCAGCAGTTGCAGATGGGGTGGCTGGTAGCCGCCCGGCCAGACATGGCCCGCCCCCTCCAGTTCCCAGAGCACGATCTCGGTATTGTCGGCGCATGGTCCCCAGTGTTTGCGCGTCGCCTGCCAGCGGGCGGGCTGTTCCGCACTGCCATGGCGCACCGCCTCAATGACGGGCTGTTCCGGACAATCGGCATAATCCACCCAGCGCTGGACGGTTTTCTGGCCGCTGGGCAGAGGAATCGGCGGCAGGCGCCGACCGGCAAAGGGCAAGATGGGATCGTCCTTGCTCTGGATGTGCATGATCGAAATGGGCGCCCGGGGATGGAACTGACGCAGCGCCATGGGGCCCGCGACGGTGGCGACCGCCGCAAATTGCGTCGGCGCTTCGGTCGCCAGGCGGTAGGTCATCATGGCGCCGTTGGACATGCCCACGGCGTAGACCCGGGTGCGGTCGACCGGGAAGCGCCGTTCGACGTCCTTGAGCACGCGCAGGATGAATGCCACATCATCCGGTTGATCGCGCAGCAGCCCCGGCAGGCAGCAGGCGCCCGCATTCCACAACAGCACATTGCCCAGGCGGGTTCCCTCGGGATAGACCACGATGATGCCTTCCCGTGCCGCCAGGGATTCCAGATTGGCCACCTTGCGGTAGATGTCCAGCGAAAGCGTGGCGCCGTGAACGGCGACAATCACGGGCATGGCTTGGGTGGGATGCGGATTGGGCAGGTGCACTTCGTAGCGCCGCAGACGACCCTGATGGGTCAGGGTGTAGGCATGATGGACCCCGTCAGCCGTTTCTGTGACGACCTCGGGCAAGGGCGTATCTCCCGAAGGATCTATGGCGCTGATGGCCAGCCCGCCCAAGACGAACAGCGCGGCAGCGATGAGGCACTTTAAACGAAGTTTCATATTGCAGGCTTATGGTGATTTGGTGCGGCATGGCTTAGAGGGTGCCTGCAGAGAACAATTCCCGGGTTGGCATAAATAGGGGAACGATCATGGATCGTCGACGCGTATTGGGCATCCTGGGGCTGGGGCTAGTCGCTCCTTATACCCTGACCTTTCATCGGGTTCTGAACGCAGCGGCAGATGCGGCCATGCCGACCCGATCAAGTGCCAACCGGCAGGTTTTTTCCCTGTCCGTGGCCTCGGGGGATCCGTCGCCTAGCGGCGTGGTGCTATGGACCCGCATCGATCCGGCATTCCACCGCCCGGCCGAACCCCTGCGTTTCCAGGTGGCTGAGGATCGCGGCTTTCGTCGCATGGTGATGGAAGGAGCGGTGGAAGGCGACCGCATCGGGCCGGCCGATGACTACACCATCAAGATCGACCTGGATGGCCAGCTCGCCAGCAACGGGCGTTATTACTATCGCTTCCTGTACGGCGATGCGGTGAGCCCGACCGGGCGCTGCCGCACCGCGCCCGCCGCCGGGATGACCCCCGACAAGATCAAGCTGGCCCTGGTCACCTGTCAGGACTATACCAACGGCTATTACACCGCCCTCGGCAAGCTGGCGGCGCGTGACGATGTCGACTTTGTCGTGCATGTGGGCGATTTCATCTACGAGACGGCCGGGGATCCGCGCTTTCAATCCCTGCCTTTCGCCGATCGCACCATCGTGCTGCCCAGCAATGGCATCGTCGCCCTTGATCTGGCCGACTATCGGCATCTTCATCGCACCTATCGCAGCGATCCAGACCTGCAGCGCTGCATGGAAAGCCACACCTTCATCGCCGTCTGGGATGATCATGAAACGGCCAACGACTGCTACTGGGACGCCGCCCGCGACACCCTTGGCGCACCCGATCATCCCTACACCGTGGATCCCGCTTACGGCAACGATGCCGCGCTGCTGCGGGGCCTGGCCATGGATGCGCGCAAGGCCTGGCTGGAATTCATTCCCGCCCGGGTGACGGTAAACCCGGCGGCCACTCATCCCCATGACTTCTATCGGATCCATCGCCGCTTCGAACTGGGGACGCTGGTGGACTTGTTCATGCTGGACGGCCGCAGCTATCGCTCGCCGCATGCCTGCGGCGAAGGCGACGTCCTTCAGCGCTACGTGCCGGTGGGCTGCCGCGATTACACCGCCGCCGA
>JBAUIG010000087.1:0-15022 GCA_049682735.1 Candidatus Macondimonas sp.
GGTCTCCGTCACACGCCGGAGCCGGTTCGGATCCACATCCAGCGCCAGCAGGTCGAGGTCGTCGGTGCGTTCCAGCAGGTGCGCCGTCTTTCCTCCTGGCGCGGCGCAGGCGTCCAGTACCCGCATCCCCGGCGCAGCATCCAGCAACGGTGCGGCCAACTGTGCGGCACTGTCCTGCACGCTTGCCCAACCCTCCGCAAAGCCGGGCAATTGATCCACCGCCGTGGGGCGTTCGAGGATCAAGCCCAGATCCGTATGAAGCGCAGGTCGGCTGGACATGCCTTGCGCTTCCAAAAGTTCAGCATACGCAGCGCGGTCCATATGACGCCGATTGACCCGCAGGGTCATGGGGGCCTGACGGTTATTGGCTGCCAGAATGGCTTCCCAATGCTCAGGCCAGTCGCGCCGGACCTGATCGATGAACCAGGCTGGATGGGCATGGCGAGCCACTGGATCGGTCATCCGCTGCCCGTCCAGGATGTCTGGCTGCCGCAATACGCCCCTCAACACCCCATTCACCAGGCCACGCGCCCAGTCCTTGCCGATCATCGGACAGGCCGCCACGGTTTCATGCACCGCCGCATGGGACGGCAAATTCAGGGCATCGATCTGGTATAGCCCCACCCACAACAGGGCCTCAAGGTCGGCATCACGCGCCTTGAGGGGGCGGGACAACAACCGCGCCAGCACCGCACGATAACGCAAGCCGAAGCGCAAGCTGCCATAGCAGAGTTGCTGCATCAGACCCCGCTCGGCCGGCGGCAAATCCGCCAGGGCACCGGGCAGGCGGGTCGCAAGGGACGCGCCGTCGCTTGCCACTGCCGCGACAACCTGGGCGGCCCGCGCGCGGAGACGGGCACCTGAACTTCTGTCTTCAGCGGCCAAGGCAGACGCCCTGCAATGTCCGGCCTTGGGCCAGTTCCGTAGCCGCCAGGGGACGACCGCCAGGGCGCTGGACTTGCTCCAGCCACAGCCGGCCGGCACCCGTGGCCACTGCCACCCCTGCCCGATCCGCCTGCACCACGGTTCCCGGCACGGCAGATTCAATGACATTGGGTTCCGGACGGGCACGCCAGATGCGCAGGACTTCTTCGCCAAGCCGGGTCTGCGCCACCGGCCAGGGATTGAAGGCACGGATCTGTCGATCAATGGCCACCGCTGCTTGCTGCCAGTCGATCCACGCCTCGGCTTTTTCCAGCTTGGCGGCATGGGTCACGCCCGCCGCCGGCTGCGGCTCGGGCCTCAAGCGCCCAGCCGCCAGATCCGGCAGGGCCTCGGCGAGCACCTCAGCGGCAAGTTGAGCCAAACGGTCATGCAGTTCTCCTGCGGTCTCCGTCAATCCGATGACACAGGACCGGCGCAGCAGCATGGGGCCCGTATCCAGTCCCGCTTCCATTTGCATGAGCGTGATCCCCGTTTCGCTATCCCCTGTCAGGATGGCGCGCTGGATGGGAGCGGCGCCGCGCCAGCGCGGCAGCAGGGAGGCATGGAGATTGATACAGCCCAGGCGCGGCAGATCGAGTACCGCCTGAGGCAGCAGCAGACCGTAGGCGATCACCACCATCAGATCAGGGGCCAACTGCGCCAGATGGGCTTGGGTGTCCGCATTCTTCAGGCGCTCGGGCTGGAACACGGGCAATCCCAGCGCCTGGGCACGGCGCTTGACAGGGGAAGCTTGCAATTGGCGGCCCCGGCCCGCCGGTCGATCAGGCTGCGTATAGACGCCAACGAGGGGATACCCGCTGTTCGCCAGGGCGTCCAGCGTCGGCACAGCAAATTGAGGCGTTCCGGCAAAGAGGATACGTAAGGGCTGGTTCAAGCAGACAGACCGGAATGAGGTTAGGGACCGGGACAAGCCGGATCCGCGGCGCGGTAGCAAGGGACGCCTCGGCAGTATAGGGCTTGATTGAATTTAAATGGGGAATCGGGGATTTGGCGTCAGGACGAGCTCACTATAGGGCAAAAGGGCAAACAGCGGATCATGGCTGTAGGCCATCGCAGCCGACGCACCCTTGTACCGCGAGCGAGGCGTAGCGAACAGTCATTCAGAACACACGCGGCTGAAAAGCTGATTGCCGGGGCACACATTAACCGAATCAATCCACAGTGAATCAACCGGCCACGCCGGCAGGTTCCGCGGCACGCTGGCTCTTGATCAGCTTCTTGCGAATCCGCTGGCGCTTTATTTCAGAGAGGTAATCCACGAACAGCTTGCCATCCAGGTGATCGATCTCATGTTGGATGCAGACTGCCAGCAGGCCATCCGTTTCCAGCTCCAGCGGCTGGCCATCACGCCCCAGGGCGCGCACGCGGATCTGCTCCGCGCGTGTCACCGGCTCATAAAATCCCGGCACTGACAGACAGCCTTCCTCGCTTTCCTGAAGCCCATCGCGAGCGATGATTTCCGGGTTGACCAGAAACAGGGGCTGGTCGCGATCATCGGAGACATCCGCCACCAGCATGCGCAGATGGATATTCACCTGCGTGGCGGCAAGGCCAACACCCTTGGCGGCGTACATGGTTTCCAGCATGTCGTCCAGCATACGGCGCAGGGCATCGCCCACTGCCCCCACCGGAGCAGCCCGGCGACGCAGGCGTGGATCGGGAAAATGCAGAATGTCGAGTATGGCCATGGCGTTTCGTAAAGTCGGCGGCGATTGCGTCGTTAACCTTATCGGCATCCCGTGGTCGTGAATGACATCCGGAGCCGTGAATGGGTTTCATTATACCCCCTGTTCTGGACGGGGAGTTAATACGCAAGAGAGGGCCTGTGTTCATCCTGAAACTGCCACGGCCGCTCGCCGGCCTGATTACGGGATCCCTGGCGACTCTGCTGGCCGCCTGTGCCACTGCGCCGCACATCGCCGAGCCGCCGCGAGCGCCCCTGGCCCCCGCCGATCTGCGCACCCCATCCTCCGCCGCGCAGGTCACGCCCTTGAAAGAACCTGCTGCCGTCCCGCCCGCGCAGGCAACGCCAGTGGTCTGGCGCTCCGACCGCCCGTTGCGCTATACCGTGCGCAAGGGCGACACCCTGTGGGACATTTCTGCCCGCTTCCTGCGCGATCCCTGGCGCTGGCCCGAGGTGTGGCACGCCAATCCACAGGTGCGCAATCCACACCGCATCTATCCAGGGGATATCCTCGAGGTGGCCGTGATCAACGGTCAAACCATGCTGCAGCCCGTCGAACCCTTACTGCCTGTCCACCGCCTGTCTCCGGAAGTCCGGCGCGAGCCGCTGGAGGATGCCATTCCGGCCTTGCCCTATGAGCGCATCGCCCCCTTCCTTGCCGAAACCGCGCCGGTCGACATCAAGGCCCTCAAGAAAGCCCCTTATCTGCTGGGACCAGTCAACGCTGAACAGCTCATCATGGGCATCGGAGACCATGTGTATATCCGTGGCACCGACGCCCCCGCCGGAACAAGCTTCCAAGTGGTTGACAAGCAGGGCGTGACGCTGAAAAACCCCGATACGGGAAAAGCCCTCGGCGACCAGGTGGAAGTTCTGGGCATGATCCGGCTGGTCCAGTCGGGCGATCCGGCGAAAGCCGTGATCACCCAAAGCCGGCGGGAAATGCGCGCACAAGATCGCCTGCTGCCCGCCCCGGAAGCACTCATTACACCCGACCTCTTGCCGCGCGCGCCAGGCCAGCCGATTTCGGGTCGCATTCTCCTGCTCTCCAATGCCATTTCCCAAACTGGGCAATACCAATCCGTCACCTTGGGCCTGGGCAGTCGGGAGGGGCTGGAGATCGGTCATGTGCTCACGATTTACCGCAGCGGCATCCGAATTCCAGATCCGGTGCGCGGCGGAAAGGTGGATCTTCCCGAGGAAATCATTGGTGAAGTTCTTGTCTTTCGGGTTTTCGAAGGCTTCAGCCAGGCACTGATCGTGCGCAGCACCCGCAGCATCTCGGTGGGTGATCGAGTTGCCAATCCGCCATGAGCGGGGGCAAAAGTGCCGAGCAGGAACAGGCTGCCGCGCTCGCCCTGCTGCGAATGCCGGGGATTGGCCCCATCACTTACCAGCGGCTGGTCGCTCATTTCGGCAGTTGCGATGGCGTTCTCAGCGCGGGCGCGCCTGAGTGGGTCCAGGCAGGCTTGCCCGCCGCGATCGTGGCGCTGCTGCGCACGCCAAACTGGCCCTTGGTCGAAACCGACTTGCGCTGGCTGGAACAACCGGGACACCACCTGCTGCGGTTGGGGGAGCCAGCCTATCCCGCCCTGCTCGCCACCCTGGCAGATGCGCCGCCGCTGTTGTTTGTGCGGGGCGATCCGGAAGCATTGACCCAGGCCGCCCTGGCCGTGGTGGGCAGCCGTAATCCCACCACGGATGGGCGACGACTGGCCAGCCGTTTTGCGGCGGATCTCACTCGTTGCGGATTGGTAGTGGTCAGTGGTCTGGCGGTGGGCATCGATGCCGCCGCCCATCGCGGCGCGCTGGAAGCCGGCGGCTTGTCCGTCGCCGTCTGCGGGACCGGACTGGATACCGTTTATCCACGCACCCATGCCGCCTTGGCCGAACAACTGATCGCGGAGGGGGCACTGGTAAGCGAATGGCCGCCCGGCACGCCTGCCCTGCCGGCCCACTTTCCGCGCCGCAACCGCATCATCAGTGCCCTGAGCCTGGGCACGCTGGTGGTGGAAGCGGCCCCCCGCAGCGGCTCCCTGATCACCGCGCGACTGGCCGCCGAGCAGGGCCGCGAAGTGTTCGCCATTCCGGGCAGCCTCCACAACCCAATGGCCCGCGGCTGTCACGCCCTGATCCGTCAGGGCGCCAAGCTGGTGGAGTCGGTGGCGGACATCCTGGAAGAACTTCCCGCCGGCCTCGCCGCGGCGCGAGCGCAGCAATCCCCTTCTGCGGATGATATCCACTCGCGCCCAACCAAGATTCCTGAAGAAAGCAGAACCCTTCTGAATGCCATGGGTTACACGCCGGTCACCGTGGATGAACTGGTGGAACGGGTTGGATTGACGGCGCAGATGCTTTCCTCCATGCTCCTCGCCATGGAATTACAGGGCCTCGTGGAGGCCCTGCCCGGCGGTCGCTATGTCCGGCTGAGCCAATGACGGGGAGAATGAATGAAAGAAAGCATGCTCGATGTGCTGATCTACTTGTTCGATCACTACATGGACGAGGAAGCGGATCTGGATACCGACCGGGGCAACCTGACGGAAGAATTGGAAGCTGCCGGCTTCCAGGACGGGGAAATCCACAAAGCCTTCGAGTGGCTGGACGCCTTGGCCGCCCATCGGGAACGCCCTGAATGCGAGCCTGCGGGACAGGAGCAGTCCATCCGGGTTTTCTCCGAACGGGAAATGGAGCGCCTCGATACCGAAACACGCGGCCTGCTGCTTTACTTGGCGCAAAACGGCATCCTGAGCCCCATGAACCGCGAGATCGTCATTGAACGCATCATGGCGCTCGAGGAAGACGACATCGACCTGGAACAGGTCAAGTGGGTCGTGCTGATGGTCCTGTTCAACATGCCCGGCCAGGAAGGCCCGTATGCCTGGATGGAGGACTACATGTTCGAGGAACAGGTCGGCCTGTTCCATTGATCCGCTGCTTCCGGCCGCTCCGCCTCGGGGCGCACCCCCAGCCGTCCCTGTTGGGGACCCCAGTCATCTCAGAACGCCCCTCATGAACCATTACCTCGTCATCGTCGAATCCCCCGCCAAAGCCAAAACCATCAACAAATACCTGGGCAAGGAATACCAGGTCCTGGCCTCCTACGGACATGTTCGGGACCTGGTTCCCAAGGAAGGCGCGGTGGACCCCGCGCATGGCTTTGCCATGAAATACCAGGCCATTGCCCGCAGCAGCAAGCACCTGGACGCCATCGCCAAGGCGCTCGAGACAGCGGACACCGTCTATCTCGCCACTGACCCGGATCGCGAGGGCGAGGCCATCTCCTGGCATCTGCAGCAACTGCTGGCCGAGCGCGGCTTGCTCAAGGACAAGCCGGTACGCCGCGTGGTGTTCCATGAGATCACCCAGCGTGCCGTGAGTGAGGCCATGCAAAACCCCCGCGGCATTTCCACCGACCTGGTCAATGCCCAGCAGGCACGGCGAGCGCTGGATTACCTGGTGGGCTTCAATCTTTCCCCCCTGCTCTGGCGCAAGATACGCCGCGGCTTGTCGGCAGGCCGGGTGCAGAGCCCGGCGTTGCGACTGATCGTCGAGCGCGAGGAAGAAATCGAGCGTTTCGAGGCCCGTGAATACTGGACCGTACAGGCCCGGCTGGCCAAGGACTCGCATCACTTCCCGGCACGACTGGTTGAATTCGGCGGGGAAAAGATCGAGCAGTTTTCCATTGTCGATACCGCGCGCGCCGCAGAGGTGCGTACCCAATTGCTGGCCGGCGCGCAGGGGCAACTGCAGGTGGAGCGGGTCGAGCGCAAGCAAAAACGCCGCAATCCGGCCGCCCCGTTCATCACCTCGACCCTGCAGCAGGAAGCGGCCCGCAAGCTGGGCTTCACCGCCAAGCGCACCATGCAGATCGCCCAGCAACTCTATGAAGGGGTTGATCTGGGTGGCGAGCAGGTGGGCTTGATCAGCTATATGCGCACCGATTCGGTGGCGCTGGCCCAGGAAGCAGTGCAGGAAATCCGCGCGTTCATCGCCGAACGCTATGGATCCGATCAGCTTCCCGCCCAGCCCCGCACTTACAAGACACGCGCCAAGAATGCCCAGGAAGCCCATGAAGCGGTCCGGCCCACTTCGGTGCAGCGCGATCCCGAGGCCCTGCGGCGCATCCTGACACCCGATCAGGCCAAACTGTACGAGCTGATCTGGAAGCGCACCGTGGCCTGCCAGATGAACCACGCCACCTTCGACACGGTGGCCATCACCCTGACAGCGGGAGATGCTGGCCGCTTCCGGGCCACCGGCCAGACGCTGGTTCATCCCGGCTTCATGGCGGTCTATCAGGAAGGCCGCGACGAACAGAGCGATGAAGACGAGAACCGCGAGTTGCCGGCCATCGCGGAAGGGGAATCGATTCCCCTGGAGGAAATCGAGACCGACCAGCATTTCACCGAGCCGCCGCCGCGGTTTTCCGAAGCCACCCTGGTCAAGGCACTGGAAGAATTCGGCATCGGCCGGCCGTCAACCTATGCCAGCATCATCTCGACCTTGCAGGATCGGGAATATGTGCTGCTCGATCGCAAGCGTTTCATGCCAACCGATGTCGCCCGCATCGTCAATCGCTTCCTGACCCAGCACTTCACCCAGTACGTGGACTACCAGTTCACGGCGCGGCTGGAGGACCAGCTCGACGCCGTCTCCCGCGGCGAGCGGGAATGGGTGCCGGTGCTGGAGGATTTCTGGGGCCCGTTCAAGAATCGCGTGGATGAGACGCTGGAAAACGTCTCCCGCGCCGAAGTCACCACCGAGACCCTGGAAGAAACCTGTCCGAAGTGTGAGAAGCCGCTCACCATCCGGCTGGGCCGTCGCGGACGTTTTGTGGGTTGCAGCGGCTACCCGGAATGCGATTACACCCGCAATCTGGAAGACAAGGCCGATGATGCGCCGCCGGAGCTGGTCGAAGGCCGCAACTGCCCCGAATGCGGCGCGGGTCTGGTGCAGCGCCAGGGCCGTTATGGCAAGTTTCTGGGCTGCAGCGCCTACCCCACCTGCAAGCACATCGAACCGCTCGAGAAACCCCGCGAGACCGGGGTGACCTGCCCCGAGTGCAACGAAGGTCATTTGTTGCAACGCAAGTCGCGTTACGGAAAGCTGTTCTATTCCTGCAGCCGCTATCCGGCCTGCAAGTATGCCGTGTGGAACCCACCCCTGGCGGAACCCTGCCCGCAGTGCCATTGGCCCATCCTGACTCTCAAGACCACCAAGCGGCGCGGCACCGAGAAAGTCTGCCCGCGCAAGGAATGTGGCTACACGGCCCCAGCCGAGGACGCCCTCCCGGTCGATGCCAGCGCGACCGGTTGATCCGGTCTCGCCGACCCCGCAGCAACTGCGCCGGGCGGTGCGATTGCTGCGGGATGGCGCGGTGATCGCCTATCCCACCGAAGGGGTCCATGGACTGGGCTGCGACCCGCTGCAGCCCACCGCCCTGCGGCATCTGTTGGCGCTCAAGGCGCGGCGCGCGGACAAGGGATTGATCCTCCTGGCGGCGGACCTGACTCAATTGGTGCCATTCATGGCCCCGCTGACCGCAGATCAACACAGCCGGCTCACCCAGAGCTGGCCGGGGCCGGTGACCTGGATCGTGCCCGCCCGGGCAAAACTCGACCCACTCCTGACCGGGGGACGCAACACCTTGGCCATGCGGGTGACGGCCCATGCACCGGCGGCGGCTCTGTGCCGGGCCTTCGGCGGCGCCCTGGTCTCCACCAGCGCCAACCGCAGCGGCCGGATACCCTGCCGCTCGCCCTTGGGCATACGTCGCGTGTTTGGCGCGCTACCGCTGTTGCCCGGTCCGCTGGGCGAGCTGACCGGCCCTACACCCATTTTCGATTTGATCAGCGGACGCTGCCTGCGACCCGGCGCGCCCCCGAGGAATCTGCCATGACAAGCCAACAACCCGATATCGCAGCGGTACGAAACTATCTGCTGGACTTGCAGGCGCGCCTGTGCGCTGCCGTGGAAGGCGTCGAGGACGGCGCGCGTTTTCGCGAGGATCGCTGGACCCGACCCGAGGGCGGCGGCGGACAGACCCGCGTGCTCAGCGAGGGCGCCGTGATGGAACAGGCGGGCATCAACTTCTCCCATGTGCTGGGCGGCCAGTTGCCACCCTCGGCGACGGCCCAGCGACCCGAACTGGCGGGTTGCGCCTTCCAGGCCCTGGGGGTATCGCTGGTGTTCCACCCGCGCAATCCCCATGTCCCCACCACCCACGCCAACGTGCGCCTGTTCGTGGCCGAACGGCCCGCCGCGGCGCCGATATGGTGGTTTGGCGGCGGCTTCGATCTCACCCCGTATTACCCGGTGCACGAGGATGTGCTGCACTGGCACCGCACCGCCCGAGCCGCCTGCGCTGACTATGCGCCGGATGCCTATCATCGCTTCAAGAGCGCCTGCGATCGCTATTTCTACCTGCCGCACCGTGCCGAGACTCGCGGCGTGGGGGGGCTTTTCTTCGATGATCTCAACGAAGGCGGTTTTGAGCGCTGTTTCGACTTTCTACGCCAGGTGGGGGATCACTTCTGGCCCGCCTACGCGCCGATCCTGGCGCGTCGCAAGGACACCCCCTATGGCGAACGCGAGCGGGCCTTCCAGCTCTATCGCCGCGGCCGCTATGTGGAGTTCAATCTGGTCTATGACCGTGGCACGCTGTTCGGCCTGCAATCGGGTGGGCGCACCGAATCCATCCTCATGTCGTTGCCGCCTCTTGCGCGCTGGACCTATGACTGGCACGCGAATCCCGACACCCCGGAAGCCGTGCTCACGCGCGATTACCTGCGCCCGCGGGACTGGTTGATCGAGGCCGGCGAATCGGTCTGAGGCAACGGCGTGACCCTGACCGAACTGCGCTATATCGTCGCCCTCGCCCAGGAGCGGCATTTCGGCCGCGCCGCGGAGCGCTGTTTCGTCAGCCAGCCGACCTTGAGCGTGGCGGTGCGCAAGCTGGAAGATGAGCTCGGCGTGGCACTGTTCGAGCGCAATCGCAATGAGGTCGCACCGACCGCCATCGGCGCCCGCATCATCTCGCAGGCTCGCACCGTGCTGGAAGAATCCCAGGTTGTCACCCAAATCGCCCAGGAGGGCAAGAATCCCTTGCTCGGCCTGCTGCGGTTGGGCGCGATCTACACCATTGGCCCCTACCTGCTGCCCCGGCTGATCGGTCCACTCACGCGCCTGGCGCCCGAGATGCCGCTGATGATCGAGGAAAACTACACCGCCGTACTGACTGAGCGCCTGCGTCAAGGCGCGCTCGATATCGTCATTCTGTCCCTGCCTTTCCAGCACCCTCAGATCCGCACCTGGGCGCTGTACGACGAGCCATTTGTGGTGATCACCCCGCCCCTGCATCCATGGCGCGAGCGCGCTGCCATAGGCGCGCAGGATCTGGCCGATGAAGACGTGCTGCTGCTGGGAGAAGGCCATTGCTTCCGCAACCAGGTGATCGAGGCTTGTCCCGACTGCATCCAGGACAACAGCCAAGGCCATCGGCTGCGCGGTTTCGAGGGCACCAGCCTGGAAACCCTGCGCCAAATGGTCGCGAGCGGGCTGGGGGTGAGCGTGCTGCCACTCACGGCAGCGCTGAGCTCCCCACTGACGGACAGCCTGCTGCGGGTCAAGCCGTTCCAGGGCCAACCGCCTCAGCGCCGGGTGGCCCTGGCCTGGCGCCGCAGTTTTCCCCGGCAGGCTGCGATCGACATCTTGCGCCAAGCGATACGCAACGCCGAATTGCCCGGCGTGACCTATCTTGATGAAACCATGGGACCCGCCTGAAAATGCGGCCATCGTCTTGCAATCGCGCCCGTTTGCGGGCAATTTTGACCGCCCGAAGGATCGACAGAAGGAGCCGGCCATGAGCCAGCCGACCAGCAAGGACTACGAAGCATCCATCATCAAATACTACGATGAGAGCGAGATCGATTACCGGATGCTATGGCGGCTGGACCGCTGCATGGCCCTGCACTTTGGCTATTGGGACGAAACCACCAAGGGCGTCTCTGACGCCTTGCTGCGGGAAAACCAGATTCTGGCCGAGCGGGCCGGCATCACGGCGCAGGACACCGTGCTCGATGCCGGCTGCGGCGTGGGCGGCAGCGCCATCTGGCTGGCACGGGAAAAGGGTGCGCGGGTCACCGGTATCACCATCACCCCCCACCAGGTTGATGAAGCAAACAAAAATGCGCAGCGCCACAAGGTAGCCGACAAGGTGAACTTCGAGCGGCGCGACTTCACCGCCACCGGCTATCCCGATGCCAGCTTCGACGTGGTCTGGGCAGTGGAATCGGTGTGCCACGCCGAGGACAAGGCCGATTTCGTGCGCGAGGCCTATCGCGTGCTCAAGCCCGGCGGCCGGCTGATCCTGGCGGACTTCTTCGCCACCCGCGATCGTTATACCCCTGAACAGCAGCAACTCATGGACGAATGGGCTTCCGGCTGGAGCGTCAAGGCCTTCGGCTACAGCGGCGCGTTCAAGACGGCGTTGGAACAGACGGGCTTCACCGACATCCACATGCAGGATGCCAGCGACAACATCCGCCCTTCCGCCAAGCGGCTCTACCAGTATGCGGTCCTCTCGCGCTGGGGCGCCAAGTTGTTGATGTTTCTGCACATCCGCACCAAGGCCCAAGACGGCAACATTCGCGCCGTGCATCGCCAGTGGAAAGCGCTCAACCAGGGCCTGTGGCACTACGGGATTTTCCAGGCCCGCAAGCCTGCCTGACCAAAGCGCGAGAGCGGCCTTTGAATACGCGATTCAGACGCTCAGGTGAGCCTGCACCACGGCGTCGGTCAGGCCCTCTATGGCGCCACCCGCAACCACCTGACCCCGCTCCAGAATATGGAAATGGGTGGCCGTGCTGCGGGCAAAGGCGAGCTTTTGTTCCACCAACACCACGGTCAGACCCTCCTCGCGATTCAGACGACGGATGATGCTGCCGATGTCGGCGACGATGTTGGGCTGGATGCCTTCAGTGGGTTCATCGAGAATCAGCAAGCGGGGCCGCAACACCAGCGCGCGGCCAATGGCGAGCTGTTGTTGCTGGCCTCCTGAAAGATCCCCGCCGCGGCGCAGCCGCATGTCGCGCAGCACCGGAAACAATTCGTAGATGCGCTCAGGAATGCCGCGACCTCGCGCCCGGGCGGCGGGCAGGCCGATCTGCAGGTTCTCCTCTACCGACAAGCGCGGGAAGATCTCCCGCCCCTGCGGCACGAATCCGATGGCGCGTCGGGCGCGCTCATGGGCCGACTGTCCGGCGAGATTGCTGCCCTCGAACAGGATCTGGCCGCTGCGAATCGGCAACTGGCCCATGATGGCCCGCATCAGCGTGGTCTTGCCCACGCCGTTGCGCCCCATGACGCAGGTGCAGGAACCTTCCGGAACATCCAGGTCGATGTCATGCAGGATATGGCTTTGCCCATAGGCCTGATTGAGGCCGACGAGCCGGAGCAGGGGCGCGGCGCTCATGCCACCACCTCGCCCAGGTAGACTTCCTGGACACGCGGATCGGCCTGAACCTGATCCATGCTACCTTCCGCCAGCACGCTGCCCTGATGCAGCACCGTCACCTTGCGGGCGATGGCGCGCACGAAGGCCATGTCATGCTCCACCACGATCACGGAATGCTTGCCTGCCAGGGCATTGAGCAACTCCGCCGTGCGTTCCACTTCGCCGGGCGTCATGCCCGCCACCGGCTCGTCCACCAGCAACACGCGCGGGTTCTGCATCAACAGCATGCCGATTTCCAGCCATTGCTTCTGGCCATGGGAGATGAGACCGGCCAGGCGATCGCGCTCAGCCGACAGGCCAATCAGCGTCAGCACTTCGTCCAGTTGCTGTCGCTGCGCCGGGGTGGGGCGGGCGAACAGGCTGATGCGCACCCGCTTGTCGGCCTGCATCGCCACTTCCAGGTTTTCCAGCACGCTGAGCTGCTCGAACACGGTCGGCTTCTGGAACTTGCGACCCACCCCGGCGGCAGCGATTTCCCAGGGTTCGCGGCGCAGACAGTCGAGCGTCTGACCAAACCACACGCTGCCCGTATCCGGGCGGGTCTTGCCGGTAATGACATCCATCATGGTGGACTTGCCCGCGCCATTGGGGCCGATGATGCAGCGCAACTCCCCCTCATCGATATAGAGCGAGAGATCGTTCAACGCCTTGAAGCCATCGAAGCTGACGCTCACGTTTTCCATATAGAGGATCACGCCGTGGCCCGTCTCGAGGCGATGCGCCAGGTCGCGGGGCGGCGGCGCGGCCGGGATGGCGGTACGATTCTGTAGCCAAGCCGGCAGGCGCATCAGGCTTTCCCTCCGCGCCGTCCGTTGAGCAGGCTCAGCAAACCGCCGGGCAGCCACAGCGTCACCGCAATAAACAGGGCCGCCAGGAAAAACAGCCACAAATCCGGGTACGCCGCCGTGAGCCAGCTTTTGGCCCCGTTGATGACCAGCGCGCCGAGCATGGCGCCGACCAGCGTACCGCGCCCGCCCACTGCAACCCAAATGGCCATTTCGATGGAATTGGCCGGCTGCAGTTCGCCTGGATTGATGATGCCCACCTGGGGGACATAGAGCGCGCCGGCAATGGCACACAACAAGGCCGACAGCGTCCACACGAACAGCTTGTAGTGCAGTGGGTTGTAGCCCAGGAACATCAGCCGGTTCTCGGCATCACGCACCCCTACCAGCACCCGGCCCACCTTGGCACGCACCAGGTAGCGACACAGCACATAGGCAGCGGCAACGCTCGCCACCGTGATGCCGAAGAGTGCCGCGCGTGTCGCCGGCTCCTGAAGCGAAAACCCCAGCAGTATCTTGAAGTCGGTCAGCCCATTGTTACCGCCAAGGCCGGTCTCGTTCAGGAAGAACAGCAGCATCGCGGCATAGGTGAGGGCTTGCGTGATGATGGAGAAGTAGACCCCCTTGATGCGCGAACGAAACGCCAGATAACCGAAACCAAAGGCGAGCAGACCGGGCACAAGCAAGAGCATCAGCAGCGCCCAGGCAGGATGGCCGAAGCCGGCCCAGAACCATGGCAGGCTGTCGCGCTGCATGAACTCCATGAAGGGCGGAAACGCCGTGCGGTAGAGCCCGGCTTGGGCGGCGGTGAGACTCATGTGCATGCCCATGATGTAGCCACCCAGGGCGAAGAACACGCCGTGGCCCAGGCTCAGGATGCCGCAATAGCCCCAGATCAGGTCCATGGCCAGCGCCACCAAGGCGTAGCAGGCGAACTTGCCCAGCAGTGGAATGAGGTAATCCGGCACATGCAGCAGGCTGTCCACCGGCAGGACCAGATTGAGCAGGGGAATCCCGCCTGCCAGCAGCACCACCACCGTCCCGAATATCGCCCAGCCCCACGGGCCAAAGATCATCGGACGGATCGAATCCGAGGCGCTGGGCAAGCTGCCCGCGATGGAATGACTGAATGCGGTCATCAGCTCATGCCTCCGCGGAGCGGCCGCGCAAGGCAAACAGGCCCTGCGGACGGCGTTGGATGAACAGGATGATCAGCCCCAGCACCAGCACCTTGCTCAGTACCGCGCCGATGCCCGGCTCCAGGAATTTATTGAGCAGTCCCAATCCGAAGGCCCCCACGAAAGTCCCGGCCAGTTGGCCCACGCCTCCCAGTACCACCACCATGAAGGAATCGACGATATAGCCCTGACCCAGATCCGGCGCAACATTGTCGATCTGGGACAGCGCCACGCCACCCAACCCGGCGATGCCCGAACCCAGCCCGAAGGTCCAGGCATCCACACGGGCGGTATTGATGCCCATGGCCGCCGCCATGGGGCGATTCTGGGTGACCGCGCGCACCGTCAAGCCCAGGGAAGTGCGCTGCAGCAGCAGGTAAGCCATGAACAGCACAGCCAGAGCAAAGCCGATAATGGCGAGGCGGTTATAGGTCAACACCAGCCCCTCGGCGACTTCCCACCCCCCCGACAGCCAGGACGGATTGCTGACCGTCACGTTCTGCGCGCCGAACCCCAGACGCACCACCTGGATCAATCCCAGGCTGATGCCCCAGGTGGCGAGCAGGGTTTCCAGCGGACGGCCATAGAGATGGCGAATCACCAGCCGCTCCAAGGCGATCCCCACCAGGGCGGTCACCCCGAAGGCCGCTGGAATGGCCAGCAGCAGGTACCCGTCCTCCCATTGGGGAATCTGGCTCTGCAACAAACGCTGCACGCTATAGGTGGTGTAGGCGCCCAGCATGAGCATTTCCCCGTGGGCCATGTTGATCACACCCATCAAACCAAAGGTGATGGCGAGGCCCAGTGCCGAGAGCATGAGGATGCTGCCCAGGCTCAGGCCATAAAACAGGTTGGCGCCCTGATTGACCCACCATTGCTGCCGATCGATGTGGTTCAAGGCCTGTATGGCGGC
>JBAUIG010000088.1:0-4800 GCA_049682735.1 Candidatus Macondimonas sp.
CCCTGCGCCCGGACGGCTGGGCCGATGCGGCCTGGGGCATCATGACCACCGATACCAGCCCCAAGGCAGTGAGCCGGTCATTTGCGGTGGCGGGTCAGACGGTGACCGTGAACGGCATCGCCAAGGGCGCGGGCATGATCCGCCCCGACATGGCGACCATGCTTGCATTCCTGGCGGTGGATGCCCACATCGCGGCGCCCGCCTTGCAGAGCGCCCTTGAGCAGGCGGTGGCGCAGAGCTTCAACTGCATCACCGTGGATGGCGATACCTCCACCAACGATGCCTGCTGCCTCGCTGCGTCCGGTGACGGCCCGGCATTGGCGCCGGATTGCCCCGAATGGGCCATCTTTCAGGCGGCGCTGGATGAGGTGTGCCTGAAACTCGCCCAGGCCATCGTGCGCGATGGCGAGGGCGCCACCAAGTTCATCACCGTCCGCATCGAAGGCGCACGGGATGCGCTGGAGGCGCGGCAGGTGGCCGACGCCATCGCCCATTCCCCGCTCATCAAGACGGCGTTTTTCGCCAGCGATCCCAACTGGGGACGCATCCTGGCGGCAGTGGGCCGCGCCGGAATGGCCGATCTCGTGCTCGAGCGGGTGGAAATTGATCTGGACGAGGTGAGCGTGGTGCGCCGGGGCGGCCTGGATCCCACCTACCGCGAAGCGGCGGGCCAGGCGGTGATGGCGCGCACCGACATCACCATCACCGTGCGGCTCGGGCGCGGAACCGAGGCCGTGCGGATCTGGACCTGCGACCTCGGCCACGACTACGTGCGCATCAACGCGGAATACCGCACCTGACGTGACCATACATTGCCGTTCTGTCCCGGTCGCGGTCGGTGTGCTCACCGACTCGGGCGGTCGTGTGCTCGTCGCCCGCCGTGCGGCTGGCAAGCCGTGGGCGGGGTTGTGGGAATTTCCGGGCGGCAAGCGCGAGGTCGGGGAAAGCCGCTGGCAAGCCTTGGTGCGCGAACTCCACGAGGAACTGGGCATCGTGGCCCAGGCCGGAATCCCTTTGATCCGCTTGCGATCTCCTGCCGATGGCGCCCAGCCGGTGACGCTGGATGTATGGCGTGTGACCGCCTTCAGCGGGACGCCCACAGGCCGGGAGGGCCAATCCCTGAAGTGGGTCACGGCCGATGAGCTGGACGCCTTGCCCATGCCCCCCGCCAACCGCATTATCCGCCGCGCCTACCGCTTGCCTGAGCGCTATCTCATTACGCCGCCGGGTCCCATGCCGCTGGAGCAGATTGTGCAGGCCCTGTTGCAGGCGATTGCGCAGGGGGGAGTGCGGCTGATCCAGATCCGCCGCCCTGCGGCCTCGTCCGCGGAGCTCGCTGCCCTGGCCGAGGCGCTCGCCCCGGCGCGGCGGGCCCAGGGTGTGACCCTGTTGCTCAATGGCGCTCCCGAACAGGCGCACGCGCTGGGTTATGACGGGGTGCATCTGAGCGGGGCGCGCCTGGCCGCGCTGACGATGCGCCCGCCGAATCCGGGCTGGGTTGCCGCCTCCTGTCATGGTCCGGCTGATCTGGTGCGGGCAAGCGCCTTGGCGCTGGATTTCGCCGTGCTGTCGCCCGTGCGACCCACGCCGGATCATGCCGCCGCGACGCCTTTGGGCTGGCGGCATTGGGCGCGCCAGGTGCGGGACGCGGTTCTGCCGGTCTATGCCCTGGGCGGCGTCGGCGTGGCTGATCTGCAGCGCGCGCAACGGCTGGGGGGGCAGGGCATTGCCGCGATCCGTGCGCTGTGGCCGGCTCCCGGGGCAAGCGCATGAGCAGGCCTGCTTGCCGGCGAACCGGTTCCAAGGCACGCACCGCATTCGGGAATGGCCATGGCCCGGCATCCTGAACCGCCCGCCGACGATCCGCCGGCAGGCAACGCCCAGGCGGGGGCGATGGCGCGCATGCGGCAATTCGGTGTGCAATGGCGGACGCCCTTGTTGATGCTTACGGTAGCCGTCGTGGGCATCGCGGTGCTGGGCGGACTGCGGCACCTGGTGAACAGCCTGGACTACGATGCCCTGACCCAGGCCATGGCGGCCACGCCTTACAACCGCCTGGCCGCCGCCATTCTGGCCACGGCGATCAGCTACCTGGCCCTGACCGGTTACGACCTCTCGGCCCTGCGCTACGTCGGCGTCACGGTGCGTCCTGCGACGGCCATGCTGACGGCCTTCATTGCCTACGCCGTGGGCAACTCCGTGGGCCTGGGCGTGATGACCGGCGGCGCCGTGAGGATGCGGCTGTATACGGCCGCCGGGCTGGAGACAAGCCAGATCTTCCGGGTGATTGGCTTCATCGCCGGGGCGTTTGGATTGGGGATCACCATCTTCGGTGCGGCGGGCCTGCTGTGGGGCGCGCACAGCGTAACGGCCCTGCTGCCCGTGCCCGCCGTTCTGCTGCAGTCCGGCGCGGCTGTGACGCTGCTGGCAATCGCGGTCTTCATCGGGTTGTGCGCGCGGCAATCGGCCCTACGCATCGGGCGCTGGACCACCCTGAGCCTGCCGCCGGCCGGGTTGGTCCTGCAGCAGGTGGTCATCTCGGTGATCGACCTGGCGGCCTGTGCCGCCGCCTTGTGGTTCCTGATGCCCCAGACCGATGTGTCCTTCGCTGGCTTCCTGGTGTACTTCGCCATCGCCATCAGCCTGGGGGTGCTGAGTCATGTCCCCGGCGGACTGGGGGTGTTCGAGGGGGTCATGCTGCTGGCCTATGGCTCCCTGGCGCCGATGGAAGCCATCCTCGGCGCTCTGATCCTGTTCCGCGGGGTGTATTTCCTGCTTCCCCTCGCGCTGGCCACCCTCCTGCTGGTGGATCATGAGCTGCATCGTGCCACCGACACCCCCGTGGGGCGGGCGGCGGCCCATCTCTCCCCGGTGTTGCTGGCGATCTTTGCCTTCATGGCCGGGGTCTGGCTGCTGTTGTCCGGTGTGACGCCCACGACTGCCGCAGCCCTGGACCTGCTTGCCCTGCGTGTGCCGCTGGCGGTGGTGGAAGCGGCGCATCTGATTGGTAGTCTGGTCGGGCTGGCCTTGTTGTTCATCGCCCGCGGATTGCTGCATCGCCTGGACGCGGCCTGGTGGGCAGCGCTGGTATTGACCGTGGTCGCGGCGGCGCTGGCCTTGCCCAAGGGGGTTGCCTGGGTGGAGGCCCTGGGATTGGCCGGACTGGGCGGGCTGTTGTGGGTGTTCCGCGCCGAGTTCAACCGCCGTTCCTCGCTGCTGGGCCAGTCGTTCGAGACGGAATGGCTGATCGCTGTGGCGCTAGTGCTGGGGGCGATGATCTGGCTGTTGTTTCTGGCCTATCGCGATATCGATTACGCCCATGCGCTGTGGTGGCAATTCGCCTTTGACGCCCATGTCTCCCGTTCCCTGCGGGCGGTGACGGTGGTGATTCTGGTTGCGGCTGCGCTGGGCTTGTGGCAGTTGTTCCGTCCTGCGGGCGCGGCTGCCGAGATGCCAGTGCTGCAGGCGCTGGATCAGGCGGCGGCCATCGTACGCTGGCAGGATTCCGCCGAGGCCTGCCTGGCGCTGATGGGGGATAAATCGCTGTTGTTCTCGACGAGCGGGACAGCATTAATCATGTACGGCCAAAGCGGCCGCTCCTGGGTGGCATTGGGTGACCCCGTAGGCGACCGCGCGGAAGGCCCCAATCTGGTCTGGCGCTTCGTGGAGCTGGCTGGCGCCCATGGTGGACGGGCGGTGTTCTATCAGGTCACGCCCGCGACCTTGCCCTGGTATCTCGACGCTGGCTTGCGGGTGTTCAAGCTGGGGGAAGCCGCGCATGTCCCGCTTGCCGAATTCAGCCTGAAGGGGCCGCAGCGCGCGCCACTGCGTCATGCCGACAACCGGGCCCAGCGGGAAGGCTTGGGCTTGGAAATCTTGGCTCCGGAGGATGTGCATGCGGTGCTCGGGGAGATCCGGGCGATCTCCGATGCCTGGCTGGCCAACCAGAACACCCGCGAGAAAAGCTTTTCCCTGGGCGCGTTTGATCCCGCCTATCTGCAGCGATTGCCGTTGGCCTTGGTGCGTCAGGGCGGCCGGGCCGTGGCCTTTGCCAATCTCCTGCTCACCGATACCCGACAGGAGGTGCGCATCGACCTGATGCGATACCTGCCGGACGCCCCACCGAGCACCATGGATTTCCTGCTGATCCGGCTCATGTTGTACTACCAGGCCGAGGGTGTGACGCGCTTCGGTCTGGGAATGGCGCCCCTGGCGGGCATGGCCCAACACGATCGTGCGCCAACCTGGCAGCAAATGGGCCGGCTGTTCTTCGAGCATGGCGAGCGTTTCTACAACTTTCAGGGTGTGCGCCGCTTCAAGGAAAAATTCGATCCGGTCTGGGAGCCGCGCTATCTCGCCGCGCCGGGTGGTCTGGCGCCCCTGATGGCCCTGGCCGATATCGCTGCCTTGATCAGTGGCGGGCTGCGCGGGGTGGTGGCCAAATGACGCGATGCCTCCTGGTCATGGTACTGCTGGCCGTGCTTACGGCTTGCCAGGACACCAGCCAGCCCTTTTCCAACGGTCGTTTCGAGCGGGTGTGGCTGGATTTCCCCCAAGGCGATGTCCGCCAGGTGGTGCTGTGGCTGATGCCGGGATACAGCCGCACCGGCACCGATCGTGGCATAGCCCGGGCGCTTGCGGACGAGGGCGCGCTGGTGATCAGCGTGAGCACCCCAGCCCTGCTGGCGCGCATGGCCGAGGAAGATGGCGACTGCATCCTACCGGCGGGGGACCTGGAAAATCTGGCGCATGAAGTGCAAGCGCGGGTGGGTCTGGAGCGTTATCTTCCGCCTTGGGTCG
>JBAUIG010000089.1:0-9062 GCA_049682735.1 Candidatus Macondimonas sp.
TGGGCTTCGCCTGCGATCTGGACGCGCTGGTGCTCTCCCGCGCCCGCCGCGCCTTGGAGGCGGGTTGCGACGGCGTGGTGTCCTCGGGGCTGGAAGTGGCGCGGCTGCGCCAGGAGATCGATGGCCGGCTGGTGGTGGTGACCCCCGGCATCCGCCCCGTCGATAACCGCGAAGTGGATGACCAGAAACGCGTCGTCACCCCCACGGCAGCCCTGCAGCAGGGCGCCGATTACCTGGTGGTCGGTCGCCCCATCCGGGATGCCGCCGATCCGGCGGCGGCGGCGGCGGCCATCCAGGCCGAGATTCGCCAGGCTGTGTCGGCTCCGTCCACCGCATGAGCGATTCACCTCCAATCAACGACCGCTTTCTGCGCGCATTGGCCTGCGAGCCGGTGGATCGCACTCCGGTGTGGATGATGCGCCAGGCGGGCCGTTACCTGCCGGAATACCGCGCGGTGCGGGAACGCGCCGGGGATTTCATGACCCTGTGCCGCACCCCCGAGCTGGCCTGCGAGGTCACGCTGCAGCCCTTGCGACGCTTTGCGCTGGATGCGGCCATCCTGTTCTCCGACATCCTCACCATCCCCGATGCGCTGGGGCTGGGCCTGCATTTTGTGGAAGGCGAAGGGCCGCGCTTCGAGCGCCCCTTGCGCACGCCGCAGGCCATTCACGATCTGCCGACGCTGGAGGTGGAGACGGATCTCGCCTATGTCATGGACGCGGTGCGCCTGATCCGCCGGGAACTGGACGGTCGGGTTCCCCTGATTGGATTTTCCGGCAGCCCGTGGACGCTGGCCTGTTACATGGTGGAAGGCGGCAGTCCGGGGGATTTCGCGCGCATCAAGGCACTGATTTATGACGCGCCGGAACTGGCCCATCTGCTGCTTGGGCGGCTCAGCACGGCCGTCACCGCGTATCTCAACGCGCAAATCCGCGCCGGCGCCCAGGCCGTGCAGATTTTCGATACCTGGGGCGGCGTGTTGAGCGGATCGGCTTTCGAGGCGTTTTCCCGCAGCTATCTCCACCGCATCGTGGCAGGACTGATCCGTCAGCACGCAGGCCGCAAAGTGCCCGTGATCGTCTTTACCAAAGGCGGCGGACTGTGGCTGGACGCGCTGGCCGATACCGGCGCCGATGCGCTGGGGCTGGACTGGACAGTGGACTTGGACGCGGCGCGGCGCCGGGTCGGTGCGCGGGTCGCGCTACAGGGCAATCTCGACCCGGCCATATTGCGGGCCCGGCCGACGGTGATCCGCGAGGAAGTGACCCGCCTGCTGGCCGCCTACGGCCCGGGCAGTGGCCACGTTTTCAATCTGGGACACGGCATCACGCCGGACATTGCGGTCGAGCATGCCCAGGCCTTCATCGAGGCGGTGGCAGACCTGAGCCCGGCTTATCACCGCTGAAGGTACCGAGCGTTAGTATCCTGTCCCGGTAATTCGTAGGCACAAAACTGCCGCCTCTGCGGATGAATTACCGGGACGGGACTAGCTCAATCCGCGCCAGGAAACTCCCCGCCTTCCTCACCTGAAAACGAGTCATCCCGGGGCAGATCGAAATTTTCACCATTCGGATCGCATTTCTGGTGGCGCACGTCCTCGCCGGACACCAGATAGACCACATACTCGCCCACATGGCGGGCATAATCGCCGATACGCTCCAAAGCCTTGATGACCTGAGTCAGCGTAATCACCTGCCCGACGTTGCGGGCGTCTTCCATAACATACGTCGTGAGTCGACGCAGGCCCGCCTGGAACTCGGCATCCAGTTCCCGCCTGCTGGCGGCCACGGCCTGTGCCTGATCCAGATCCAGACGATCCAGCGCATCCAGCGCGCGCTGCAGCAATTCAACCACGCGCCGGCCCATGGCCTGGACATCCCACATCAGGGTATCGCCGGGATCGGCGCGAAAGCCATCGAACAGCAGCAAGGCCAGACGCGCCACCTTGTTGGCCTCATCCCCCACCCGCTCCAATTCATTGACGGTCTTGGCGAAGGCCATGATGATGCGCAGATCCCGCGCCACTGGCGCCCGCCGCGCGATGACAGAGATGATCTCATCGTCGATGCTCACATCGAGCCGGTTGACTTCCCATTCGCGGTGGATCACCGAGCGGGCGACGTGGGCATCGCGGTCCTGCAGGGCTGTCAGCGCATTGCGGGTCTGGTGCAACGCCAGCCCGCCCAGTTCCAGCACCCGCAGGTGAAGATGGTTGAGCTCGCCGTCATAACGCCGGACGGTATGACCTTCGAGGCTGGGGCTCATGGCCGGTTCCCTCTTGGGGCTACGGATTCCTGAACCATCGCGTTCATTGCACTCAGCCGAAGCGACCAGTGATGTAGTCTTCGGTGAGTTTGTGCTGGGGATTGGTGAAGATCTGCTCGGTGGCACCCACTTCGATCAGATCGCCCAGATGAAAGTAGGCCGTGCGCTGGGACACTCGGGCGGCCTGCTGCATGGAATGGGTCACGATGCAGATCGAGAATTGCTGGCGCAGTTCGTCGATCAGCTCTTCGATCTTGGCGGTGGAGATGGGATCCAGCGCCGAGCAGGGCTCGTCCATCAGGATCACTTCAGGCTGGACGGCGATGGTGCGAGCGATGCACAGGCGCTGTTGTTGGCCACCCGACAGGCCGGTACCCGGCTTGTCCAGGCGATCCTTCACCTCATCCCACAAGCCGGCGCGGCGCAGGCTGGACTCGACCACTTCATCGAGTTGGGCGCGGCTACGTGCCAGGCCATGGATACGCGGGCCAAAGGCCACGTTTTCCCAGATCGACTTGGGGAAGGGATTGGGCTTCTGAAACACCATGCCGACCTGGGCCCGCAAGGGCACCACGTCGATTTCACGGGCGTTGATGTTGCGCTCGTCCAACAGAATGTCGCCGGTCACGCGGCAGCCGTCGATGGTGTCGTTCATACGGTTCAGGCAGCGCAGGAAGGTGCTCTTGCCGCAGCCGGACGGGCCGATCATGGCCAGCACCTCGTTGCGCCCCACATCCAGGTTGACATTCTTGATGGCCTGAGCAGTGCCATAGTAGACATTGATGTCATTGCAGCGAATGCGGGGATCGGCGACCCGCGCCTCACCCACGGTGCGTCGCACTTCCCGGTCCACTGTCGCCGTCGCCTGGAGATCGCCCCGATCGGGCGCCCGGAAAACAGTTTCCTTGGCCTGTTGCTGCGTTTCATTCATGGAAGTTTCCATCACATCAGTCTCCCGCGGGGGCGTAAGTCTATCACCAGCGACGCTCGAACCGCCGCCGCAAAATCACGGCCAACGCATTCATGCTGAGCAAAAAAACCAACAGAACCATAATGGCTGCCGAGGTGCGCTCGGCGAAACCCAGTTCCGGGCTGTCGGCCCATAAGAAAATCTGTACCGGCAGAGCAGTGGCAGGATCGTAGATGCTATCGGGGACATCCACGATGAAGGCCACCATGCCGATCATCAGCAAAGGCGCGGTCTCCCCCAAGGCGCGCGCCATGCCGATGATCATGCCCGTTAGGATGCCCGGCATGGCCAGCGGCAAAACATGGTTGGTCACTGTCTGCAAGGGCGAGGCGCCCACACCAAGCGCCGCTTCCCGGATAGACGGCGGCACGGATTTCAGTGCCGCGCGGCCCGCGATGATGATCGTCGGCAAGGTCATCAGGGTCAGCACCAGGCCGCCCACCAGGGGCGCCGAGCGCGGCAATCCAAAAATGTTGATGAAAACCGCAAGCCCCAGCAGGCCAAACACGATGGAGGGCACGGCAGCGAGGTTGTTGATGTTGACCTCGATGAAATCCGTCCAGCGATTCTTGGGCGCGAACTCCTCCAGATAGACCGCAGCCGCCACCCCCAGCGGGAAGGACAGCAGCATGGTCACCGCGAGGGTGAGGAAGGATCCCACCACTGCGCCCCAGATGCCCGCCTGCTCCGGGGAGCGGGAATCGCCGGTGCTCAGGAATTGCCAGTTGAAGCGCTGTTCGATCCGGCCCTGCTGAACCAGGGCGTCCATCCAGGCCAGCTCCTGATCCGACACCCGTCGCTCACTCTCGGGCAGACTGCGGTCGATATGGCCCTTCTGCACCATGTCGATATCAGCACCCACCGGTACCCATACGCGCACGGTTTGGCCCAGCAGAGACGGATCGTCCAGCAGCCGCTGGCGCAGGACGTCCTCTGCCCCACTACTTACCAGCGCAAACAGTTGACGCTGTTCGGCGCGGCCCGATACCTCCGGGAACATCTGGCGTAGCGCAGCCTTCATGACGGCGCCGTAATTGGCCACCATCACCTGATTCCGATCAGCCGCGTCGGCGACATCCAGGAGCTCGGGAGCTAGTGTCGCCTCGATCTCGACCTGAGTCTGCCAGAAGGCCGTATAACCCTTGCTGATGATGCTGATGAACAACAGCGCCAAGAAAATCAGGGCCAGCGAGATGGCCGCCAAACCATAGAGCCGGAAGCGGCGTTCTGCCGCACGGCGACGACCAAGGCTCGAGTTGATGACATCGACTGGGCGAGGCAGGGGGAGGGTGTGGTTACTCATATTGTTCCCGATACTTGTTGACCACCCGCAGGGCAATCACGTTGAGCCCCAGGGTCACCAGGAACAGCAACAGTCCCAAAGCGAAGGCCGCCAGGGTCTTGGGGCTGTCAAACTCCTGGTCACCCGTCAACAGGGTCACAATCTGCACCGTGACCGTAGTCACCGATTCCAAGGGATTGAAGGTTAGATTGGCCGACAAACCCGCCGCCATGACCACGATCATGGTCTCCCCGATGGCCCGCGAGATGGCCAGCATGATGCTGCCCACGATGCCGGGCAGGGCGGCGGGCAGCACCACCTTGCGGATCGTTTCCGAAGGCGTTGCGCCGAGCGCGTAAGCTCCGTCCCGCAAGGATTGCGGGACGGCATTGATGACGTCATCCGACAAGGAGGAAACAAAGGGGATGATCATCACCCCCATCACCAGCCCCGCCGCCAGCGCGCTCTCGGAGGCGACGTCCAGGCCCAGAGTCATGCCCCAGGAACGGATGGCCGGCGCCACCACCAGCACGGCGAACACCCCGTAGACCACCGTCGGAATTCCAGCCAGCACCTCCAGCAAGGGCTTGGCCACCGAGCGGAAGGCGGGAGCGGCGTATTCGGAAAGATAGATGGCCGATAACAGGCCAATCGGCACCGCCACCACCATGGCAATGGCCGAAATCAACGCCGTGCCAACGAAGATCGGGACGGCCCCGAAGGCGCCGGAAGAACCGACCTGATCGGCTCGCATGGCCATCTGGGGGCTCCAGGACGTGCCAAACAGGAATTCGGTGACCGGCACCAGCCGGAAAAACAGGATCGATTCGAATACCACTGACAGCACGATGCCCAGGGTGGTCAGGATGGCCACACTGGCGGCCACCATCATCAGCACCATCACCAGCCGCTCCACCGCGTTGCGGGCGCGCTGCTGGGGGTGAATACGCGTCAGAGTGAATGCCGCCCCGAGCACAGCCAGTGCCAAAACCACCACGGCCAGAGCCGCATAAGCCATACCCTGCAAGCGGTCCCAATGCTGCGCCGCAGACACCACGGCCGAATCGGCGCTCTCCGGAGGAACCAGGCCCATCCGCACATTGCGGATGTCGTTGAGCAAGAGGTTGATACGGCCGGCATCGCCGCCGTGCAGGGATTCGGGAAGCTGGGCCACCACCAGGTGGGCAATCACCGCGCCATCAAATGCGGTCCAGGCGATCAACACCAGCAAGGCAGGGAGAACACACCACATGGCTGCATAGAGCCCGTAGTACACCGGCAGGGAATGCAGGTCGCGCAACTGGCCGTCGACCAGTCTGAACGCGCGCCGTCGACCCATCTGATAGGCCGCCAGGCTCAAGAGAAGCAGAACAGAAATCAAAATGAGCTGATTCATGGCGCCATTCCGCAAGCAGAAGGGGGCGGGTTCAAGCCCCGCCCCAATGAACAGGATTACTTCAAGGTCGCCAGCTTCTTGGTGTTTTCCGCGACCTGCTTGCGCTGGTCATCCGGCAGGGCGATCAGGCCCCGGTCGGTCAGATAACCCTCGGGCCCGAAGGCCTTGGCGCTGGTGAACTCGGCCAGGAATTCCGGGATCCCCGGAATCACGCCGACATGGGCCTTCTTGACGTAGAAGAAGAGGGGACGCGAGAGGGGATAAGCGCCGTCCGCAATGGACTCATAGGTCGGGCGCGAGCCATTGATGATGACTGGCTTCACCGTGGCAAGGTTCTCTTCCAGGAAGCTGTAGCCAAAGATGCCATAGGCGTCCTTGTTGGCGCCCAGCTTCTGGACAATCAGGTTGTCGTTCTCGCCGGCCTCGATGAAGGCGCCATCTTCACGCACCATGTGGCAGGCTTCCTTGAAAGCCTTCTCATCCTTTTCCTTCATTTCCTTCAGCAGGGGAAAGCCCTTGCAGCCCCCTTCCATCCCCAGCTCGACAAAGGCGTCACGCGTACCGGAAGTGGGCGGGGGTCCCAGGACTTCGATTTTCTGCTTGGGCAGGCTGGAATCGATGTCGCTCCACATCTTGTAGGGATTGGGGACCAGCTTGTCACCGGACTTGGGATCGGGGACATTCTTGGCTAGGGCCAGATAGAGCTGCTTGAGATCCAATTCCAGGGGCTTGGCGTTCTTACTGTGGGCCAGCACGATGCCGTCAAAGCCGATCTTGACCTCGACGATGTCCTTCACGCCATTTTTCGCACAATCTTCTTTCTCGGAGGACTTGATGGCGCGCGAGGCATTGGTGATGTCGGGATGCTGGACGCCGACGCCGCCACAGAACAGCTTGAAGCCGCCGCCGGTGCCGGTGGATTCCACCTTGGGGGTCTTGAATTGACCGCTCTTGCCGAACTGCTCTGCCACCACGGTGCTGAACGGATAGACAGTGGAGGAGCCGACGATGCTGATGTAGTCCCGGGCCTGAGCCGCCACGGGTGCAGCCAGGGTGGCCGCGGCGGCGAGGGCGAGACAACTGATCTTCTTGCGCATGGATAGAGTCCTCTGGGATCGATGATTGGACGAGAATCAACAATGGAGGCGCACCGGAAATCGAAGTCCGCCGCCCCATGCACCGGCTAGGGCCGATGTTGCGGTGAACTATAGGGGGGCAGGCAAAGTGCAACTACCTGCAATGTATGTCAATCATGTGACGCTTTGATGTCAGGTCACCTGCAGCGCCTTGATCTTGGCGAGGTAGGCCGGCATGTTGCATTTGCGCTCCAGTCCCGCCGCGTTCATGTAACGCACGGTACCGAAGATGGGCCGCTCCGGCCAAGGCCGGTCGTGCAAACCGAAGATCCAGCCCACGTTTGCATAGCTGTTGGGCGCCAGGCCATCGAGGAAATAACGGTGGTTCAGATCAAGACAGCGCCGGAGGGCTTCCTCGGGCGTGGGCGACCATTCGAGGATCTTCTTGCCCCAGTACATGCGCAGGTGATTGTGCATATAGCCCGTTAGCCGCGCCTGCGCCATGGCGGCATTCCAGTAGGGATCATGGGTTGCCCCCGCTTCCAGTGCCTTCAGATCGTACAGTTGGGGTCGTGGATCAGCGGCGTGGACGGCGAGAGTGGCACGTGCCCACGCCGGCAACCCGCCGTAAGCATCCCAGGCGCTGTTGCGAAGCACATGGTTGTGGGCGAGCTCGCGGCGCACGATCAGTTCATCCAGGAATGCATCCCGATCCGCGTCGCCACCCGCATTGGCTTGCGCAACGGCCAAAGCCACCCGAATTGGCGATATCTGGCCGTATTGCAGGTAAGGCGACAGCCCCGAGACGTTTTCGGCCTCCGGATGGCGACGCGCAGTGGCGTAATTCGCCAGTCCCTGATGCAGGAACCGCTGCAGGGCCCCCTCTGCCGCCGAGGATCCCCCAGGAAAAAAGCGGCTGACCGCGGCGAGCGAGCGGTCAACATCCAGCTCGGCGCACAGGGCATCCAGATCCGTCAGGGCTTCGCCGGTCACCGGCGGTCCAACCCAGGCCTGCCGGGGACATGCGGGCAATGCGTGCAGGTGTTCGGACAACAGGCGGTTCAGGCGCGGCCGCAGGGTGCGGGCCGCCACCTCCGCCCGCAGACTCGCTGCATCGGCCGGCACCACCAGCTCGGTCTCCACCTGCCACACGGCGCAGGCGGCCTCCCGCGCCACCTGCTCGCGCCAGGCGACCAATGGCGGCAGATAGGCGCGATCACAGACCATGCCGGCCGCCTCGCCCGCCAGCGCCAAGGCCACTTCAGGCGGGTCCCCCCAACGCACCACCAGCGGAATCCCCAGCGCGTCAAGTTCAGCGTGGGTCTCTGCCAGCCCCTCCAGCATGAAGCGGAAGTGCCGCAAACCCGCCTGCGGATAGCGGCGCATCAAGCCAAACGCCACCACCACCGGCAAACCGAGCCGCTGGGCCTGGCCGCAAGCGAACAACAGCGCCGGATTATCCCGCGCCCGTTGCGCCTGCTGCATCCAATAGAGCACATAGCGACCCGCCCGCCAGGGCTGGCCATTGAGGCGGCGCACCCGGTCGGGATGAATGAACGGGGTGTTTTCAGGAAGCAAATTCAAACCGGACCTGCGTCCACGTGAGCGGGGGGGTAAAAGCGCGCATTCATGCGTTCAACGAAATGGATCAGATTGGCATGCGCTGCGATCGCCTCTTTGACCGGCGCGTCGACTGGGAAAGCCAGCATCCCGGCCAGAAAGGCATGTGCCACCGCATCCAGGGTGCGGGCTTGTTCACCGAGGAAGTAGGGTCGTGCGCCCAATAGGATTGCCAGCGCCTCCACGTCCTCCGCGCCAAGACTCTGGATCTCCGGCAGATCATGGCGCCCGACGCCCTGCCCACGCAGGTCGCGCCGCAGGCTGCGCCGCACCAGCAACGGCACCAGATCGCGCAGCGGACGCGGCAGAGCGCCAAAAAACACCTCCCGCGTCACGGTCCAGCCCTGGGGATCGATCCAGCGACTGTGCAGCATCACCCAGTAGAAATGATCCTCCAGCATGCGCGTCACCGCCGTGGACAGCGCGCGCTGTGGCGGAGTCAGGCCGGCGTCG